>JAPLFR010000007.1 GCA_026390575.1 Ignavibacteriales bacterium | reverse complement strand
CAATCGTCAATACTTACGTCTCGTGAAAGACTTTCATCCGGAGTTAAAGGTTTATGTCCCGGAGAAAACACCGTCCGTTAAAATGAAAAAAGATAAAAAACATCAAAATAAAGTAACCGGACAAATGTCCTAATAGTAAATGACGGGTATAATTCAATGAGTGGTTACCCTACAAGTTCTGGTACTTCTATCATGAGGTTTTTTCTCTTCCAGGGCAGGTTCTCGGGGTGACAATGGATTTGATATTCTGTCCCGTCTAAGTCGGTTCAGCATCTGTTTCTCCTTCTCCAAGAACCTCGTTACTTAAATCCTTCATTTCTGGGTTCATTGATTTTATCAAATTGATTTTCCATTCTCGATGCCAATTCTTCAATTGTTTTTCACGAGCAATAGCATCACTCATTGTTCCAGCGTCTTCTTAGTAAACAAGATATTTCAAACGATATCTTTTAGTAAATCCTTCTACTTCTCCTACTCGATGTTGATAGACTCTGCATGCAAGATCACTTGTGACTCCGATATAGAATGTTGTCCGCTTGAAGTTGCTCATAAAGTACACATAACCGGTTTTCATATCTTCATTCCAAAGTCAAGCCGTCCCGATTCTGTCGCGATCATCATCCATTCTTTAGACCCTGAAACAAGTTCAGGGTGACATAAAGAGTATGTCATTCGAACTTGTTTCGGAATCTAAAGTAGAGAATCTAAAAACGCGCCTGCCGGACGTGCAAGAATTCGTGATTGCATCAGGATACTATAATTCGAACCACTGCCGAACAGTTTTCAGATTGGACTCCTTAAATCTCTTATGCGAGAATTCATTGTTGTGTACATTGTATTTGTAATCTTTTTCCCACTTCCCGATATTTTTTTGCAACGATCGTAATGCATCAATGATGTAAGCCACTTCATCATTTGTTGTTGTTGGATGAAGAGACAATCGTACCCATCCCGGTTTCGTTGAAAGATCGCCATGATCAATTCGCTTCGTAATGGCATTGGAATGCGGTTGATCGACATGAAGTAAATAATGTCCGTAGGTGCCGGCACACAGACACCCCCCGCGCATTTGTATACCGAATCGGTCGTTTAAAATTTTTACAACAAGATTATAGTGAATATCATTAAAGTAGAAAGAAATAATCCCAAGCCGATGATCGATGTTGTCCGCAAGAATTTTAAGATCCGGGATTGTACGCATTTCATTGAGAAGCGCAGGAACAATTTCTTCCTCACGTTTGAGCATATGTTTCACAACCATGTGTTCCTTTAATTCTACGGCAAGCGCGGACCGAATTGCCTGTAAGAATCCCGGTGTGCCGCCGTCTTCGCGTTCTTCGATATCAGGTTTATAGCGGTATTTTCCCCATGGATTTGTCCAAAGAATAGTACCGCCGCCGGGTTGATCGGGGGATTTTAGATGATAGAGCTCTGAATCGAATACCATCACGCCGGACGAACCAGGGCCTCCTAAAAATTTATGCGGTGAGAAGAAAATCGCATCCAACCGTTCCATTGGGTCGGCAGGATGCATGTTGATATTTACATACGGTGCAGATGCAGCAAAATCTATAAAACAAACGCCGGCGTGTTCGTGCATAATTTTTGCAAGCTGATGATACGGCGTTTGGATACCGGTAACGTTGGAACAAGCGGTAAACGAGCCAATTTTTAATGGACGATTTTTATACTCGCGAAGTAATTCCTGTAAACGTTCAACATCGACGAGCCCTTCTTTTGTCGGTGGAATGACACAAACATCCGCAATGGTTTCATACCACGACGTATGATTGGAATGATGTTCCATGTGCGTCACGAAGACGACCGGTTTTTTCTCGGAAGGGATGGAAACAAACTGTTCAAGCTGATCCGGATATTTCAAACCTAACATCCTTTGAAACTTAACCAACGCGGCGGTCATGCCGAATCCGACATTCAACAGGGCATCTTTCGGACCTGCATTGACATGCCTTTTGATGATTTCATGCGCTTGATGATACGCCTGTGTCATCATTGTTCCTGTGATGTTTGTTTCTGTATGAGTGTTGCCGACAAACGGGCCGAATGTATTTTGTATTTTCTCTTCGATGGGAGCATACAGTCTTCCACTGGCAGTCCAGTCTGCATAGACAATTTGTTTTCTGCCGTAAGGTGACTTAAATGTCTGCCGAAGCCCGACAATGTTCCTGCGAAAAGGGGAAAAATATTTTTCGAAGTTCATAGCAATTGTACCATTTATCTTGGCAGTCACGAATTCCCGCCTGCGTGACTGCGTCAGCAGTCGGGCAGGATTTCGTGACTGAAACAAAGTTATACATGAAGGTATGCTTCACGGTATGGCCGTGACGCCCCTGAAATGTAAGGTTTTGATATCTAATTATATTTGTGCCAATGCCTGATCCAAATCCCATATAATATCTTCCACTGCTTCGACACCTACCGAAAGACGAACGAGGTTATCTGTTATTCCAAACTCTTTGCGTTTTTGCGGTTCCACTGCTGAATGTGTCATTGCAGCCGGATGTTCGGCAAGCGATTCCGTCCCGCCAAGACTGACTGCAAGCTTTATCATCTTGAGCGAATCAAGAAATCGGAACGACGCTTGTTCATCGCCCTTGATAATAAAACTGATCATTGCTCCAGGAGAGAGGCATTGTTTTTTATAGATGGCATATTGCGGATCGCCCTCTTTCAAGAGACCAAGATACAACACTTTCTCCACTTTGGGATGTTTCGTCAACCATTCGGCAATTTCTTCTGCGCTCAGTGCGGCGGTGGTCATGCGCATTTTGAGGGTCTCGAGACTGCGCATGAGCAGCCAGCCTGTCAATGGACTTGCCATGGAACCGAGAGCAACGCGCAGCGATTTAATGCGGTTGATGAGCTCTTTGGAGCCGAGGCAGGCACCGGCTACGACATCACTATGGCCGCCGATATACTTTGTTGCCGAATAGAGAACAAGGTCAATGCCATGCTTGATGGGATGTTGGAAGACAGGCCCGAGAAATGTATTATCCAGCGCGGTAAAAACTTTGCGTTCCGTTGTTGAAAAATGCTTTGCAATATCAACACACATATCAATATCAATCAGGCAGTTTGTTGGATTTGCAGGTGTTTCAAAGAAGATCATCCGAAGCTTATCTGCGGCACCTGCCTGTTTCACCATCTCAATGATCTGCTGCTTTGTATGATGAACGCCAAATTCTAATGTCTTGATACCGAATTTTGTCAGTACGGTTTCAAAAAGGTGTTCAGTGCCGCCATAGATCGGTTTGCTGCTCAAGAGGACGTCTCCCGGCTTCAGCAGCTCAAGCACTGCCGTGCTGATTGCAGCCATTCCGCTGTCAAACACAGCACATGCTTCAGCTTCATCCCATACTGTGAGTCGGTCTTCGAGAATTTCCAGATCGGGATTGTTGATTCGACTGTAGATGAGTCCAGCGCCGTGTTTGCCTGGTTCACGCACGCCATGAGCCATCTCGAAAAATTCTTTTCCATCTTTTGCGTTTTCAAATACAAAGGTGGAGGTCTGAAAAATCGGGCATTTCACTGCTCCTTCCGACCATTCCGGTTTGTAGCCGTAGCCCATCATCAGAGTCTCGGGCTTTAATAATTTCTTCTTTCCGTTGGAAATAAGTTCTTTATCCATAAAGCACCCCGTGAATGTGGTGGGAAATTTGTTGTGGAAGAAGGTACGGGAAAATTCTTGAAAGTCAATTAAGAGAAACAAAAAGGAAAAACAACGCTAATCCCTGTAGCCAAATCTGTGACAGATCACTTGTTAAAATACGACACAAATAATGGCAAAATAAATCTTGACAGAACGAACAACTTTCATTAATCTCTCGGTAGTTGCGGTAGTGAGGCAATGGGAGTTTACCACATGAGAGGCTGATGTTTTTTGAATTCTATTCTTACGTGGATAGAAGAAGGGATCGGGCTTAATGAACACACAGGGATATCAGAACCCTTCAGAAAGTTCTCAAAAGATCAGGAAAAATAATCCTATAAAGGATAAAAACAATCGTTTGATGATGGGTTTATTATTGCTGAATACTATTTCCAGTGTCAAATATTTACACATTTTCAACGGTGTAATGAACATTCATACCTTTATTGTCGGAGATAAAGTTAATTCAAAGAAAATGATTTATTGCAAATAAGAAAACGGAAAAACAATGAAAAAGTTCATTGCATTATTTGTATTTATAACTGCGAATCTCAATGCACAAGAGCCTGACCCTGCAAGTTACTTTCCTTCTTCTGTTGGGAATGCATGGGAATATGACACACAGTCCGGTCTTCAAAAAACTAAAATTATTCGTGATTCGATCGATAGCAAAGGTAATAAATATCTGTATTACTATTCCTTAAATAAAGCAGATCGTATGATAGATACATCTTACAATGTGTATTTGATGCATCCAGTACTTGATACCGTGCTATATTGTTTTTACAAGCTGGCTGCTGATTCAGGAGAAACATGGACATTTATTCCTGATGCGCCAAGAACAATAGCGCGAGTAGATAATGTTTATCAATCCTTTATTTTTGGGAAAGATAGGTACGTTAAAGAAGTAGGCTATTACCGGCCGCAACCAGGGGATACTGTTATTACAGAAAGTGCAGTATTCGAAAGATATGTTCTGCTTGTAAGTGGCATTGGTGAATATTACGAGTATGATGTTGAAAGTGGACCTGAAAGAATTCTTTTGGGCTGCATTATTAATGGGGATACTTTAGGTACCATAACTTCAGTAAATGATCAACCGAAAATAGTAATAGCAGATTTTGAACTCCATCAGAATTATCCAAATCCATTTAATCCAATCACTACAATAGAATACGATTTGAGAACTAGTAGCAACATAATATTAATAGTTTACAATTTGTTAGGAGAGGAGGTGAAAACATTAGTAAAAGAACGCCAGCAAAAAGGCAGCTATAAAATTACATTCGATGCCCGCGATTTGGCAAGTGGTGTCTACATTTATAAGTTGACAACTGGAAATACAATGTTTTCGAAGAAAATGCTGTATATCAAATAATTTTTCAAAACTAGTATGAAAAGGCACTACCATGAAAAAAATCTTATTTCAAACATTCTTTGTTTCAGTTGTATACTGCATTGTTGTTTTTGCACAAGAGGAATCAATGCATTGTCTTATTTCGCCACCATCAATTCCACCACCTTATGGCAATATCCTTCCTTCTATAGGAACAGTTAATGTGTTAATTGTTTTTGCTCAATTCCCAGATGATACATACGATATAAACAACGCCACTTGGGTAAAGGGTCAAGCTCCTGCAAGTATGGGAAATTGGATAAACCAAACTTGGACAAGCAGTCCGACGCAAGGATCTCTTACTCATTATTTCAATGATATGTCGTTTAATAATTTTAAATTAATTGGAAAAACAGTTTCTGCAACTGCTCCGCATTCGAGGCAATGGTACTTAAGCCAAAGTCCAATAAAGAAAAGATGGGATATCCAAAAGGAAATACTGCAACAACTTGATGCATCTTGGGATTTTGCCGAATTTGACAACTGGAATTCGGATAAAAATAATATACCTGACGGAAAAGTTGATATGATAATCTTTGTCTGGAGAAATATTGCAAAAGAACTCCCTAATGAGTCTGATATAAAAATATCGTTGAACTTTGACAATGATTATGGAAGTTTAGGTTTCACTTCTAATTTCGATTATAATTATTTCGAAGTTGATGGTGGTTCAAGGAAAATATACGCTAATGATTATGGATCTGGTGTTACTATAAGAGATCTTGCTTTTTATGGATATCAGTCGAGATTCCGTATAGTAGTTCATGAAGTGGCTCATTATCTTTTAGGGCATAATGATTATCATTGCGGTTTTGGTTTTTGGGGAATGCTTTCTTCATTCGGTATCAAAAGCATGGTGGCAAATTCTTTTGAGCGTAGTAGATTGGGTTGGATAACCCTGCAAATAATTCAAGCTGGCTCGTTGCAAACTTATCCCAATATGACGTTGAGAGATTATGTGTCGACCGGCGACGCTTATGCATTGGAAGTAGATCCTTCTACAGGACAATACTTCTATATTGAGAACCATCAGGCAACATCATATTGGGAAACTACGCGTGCGTTTGGCAATATAGAACCGGGTTTATATGTATTACGGAAAGATGCTACTACACCATCATCATCTAATGATAATCCATCTTCAGCAAATTTTAGAATGATTCCTGCAGATGGTAGATACGATTGGATAGTAAATCAACAAGTCCCAAATCCTTGGGGATCCGGGAATCTACCTGTATATAAAAACCTAGGCTCAGACAGACAAACGGGTTATCATGATCTGGAATTTATTCCATGGATATGGGGTGGAGTACCAAAAACACCGGCTTCAATCCATTTTACAGAAAATATCAATGGGCTACCAGTAATGGATGTACGATATCAGGGAGATGGAAAGGATGCTTTCAGGTTGGGGTATAATGATAAGTTTTCTCCGTGGACTAACCCTAACAACCAAGGCAAGAATCGTTCCACTACCGGTTTTGGCTTCAAAATAAATAGTTGCAACAACGGAGTTTATTCAATTGATATCCACAGAGGATTGAACGAATATGTTATTAATCAGAATACAGTACTATCTTATGGTGATTGGAATATTTCAAGTAACGTCACTGTAAATAGCGGTGTAACACTTACAATTCAACCAGGAACTACATTGCGTTTTGCAAGCGGAACGAACCTAACAATAAATGGAGTGTTACACGCTGTTGGCACCTCTTCCCAACGTATTACATTCACCGGCACTTCACCTTCATCCACTTGGAGCGGGATCTTCATGAATGGATCGGGTGCAAACAACTCTGTAATGGAATATTGCAATGTGAGCAATGTGCTCTCTTACGGAGGATCAGCCGTAAGTGTCATAGAGGCAACTGGCTTTGCAATACGCCATTGCAATATCACTAACAATGTTAACTATAACACAAATGGAATATATTTTTCAAATGCCGATTCTCCGGAGATTTATGCTGACACAGTTAGCTCGAACGGCGGCTTTGGGGTAGTTTTCTTCAATACGAACGGCAACATCTATGGAAACACATTATCAAGTAATTCCTTCGGTGGCATCTCGTGCAGTTATTGTGCCTCTCCGAGCTTTGGGAAAATTGGATTCGCTGCCTATTATGGAAATAATCTGATTACGGGCGGATTGTATGGAATTTATACCGGCAGCTATTCTTATCCTTATGTGGGATCACAGTATAATTCATATTATGGATATAATAATATCACAGGCTCATCATCTGCCCGTATATATGCCAGCGGATATAGTGATGTTATGGCTGAGAACAATTGGTGGGGATCGGCAACTCCTGATCCTAACTGGTTCCAAACATATAATAACTCCTACATTGAATGGTATCCTGCTCTCACTTATAATCCCGGGGGAGGTGCGCCAAAGATTGTGCCATCGGCATTAACGGAAGAAGGGATACAAACACTATCCTTAGCCAAGATAGCTTCAGGAACTCCTGCAGATGGAACCCTGAAAGCGCAGATACGTTCAATTATGGATTTGAGAGCAAAGCAAGATTATGACGGAGCAAAAAACAATCTTTGCAAATTGTTAACCAATACAGACAATATTGAGGATGCAAAATGCATAAGCCCTGCAATGATTGCTCTTTGCCGAGAACGACAGGACAAACAATTGCTTAATGCTTGTACGCAATTTCTCGAGAAACTTGGCGGCAAGGATCCGTTGCTCCAATTAGCGTTAGCTCAGATATACATTCAGAATTCTCGGCACTCAGATGCAATGAGTCTCTTATCTCAAGTTGTTTCATCAAATCCAAATACAGAGTATGAAAAATATGCTTTGCTTGATCAATTCTATAATGCATTTTCTTCATCCGGTTCTGCAAAGGACTTAGGTACAATTACTGAGGTCTTGAAAAACAAGTACAATGATGATCCATCTGTGCAACAGGCACTATGGACTTACGCTCCAAAAGTAGAATCTCATTTGATAAATCCACTACAGCCGGGGTTGTCTGAAAAGACTCTGACACAAACGAACAATGAGACCATTCTTGTTCGTAGCTATCCCAATCCTTTTAATCCTACAACAGTGATTAATTATCAATTACCCGACGTAGGGATGCAATATGTTGTATCTCTACGAGTGTATGATATGTTAGGCCGGGTAGCAGCAACCTTGGTTGATGGTACAAGAGAAGCGGGAACGTACACTGCGAGCTTTGATGGATCTCATCTGGCAAGCGGAATATATTTCGCGCGTTTTACAGCAACTCCGCAAAATGGATCGAAGCCGTTTAACCAGACAATGAAGATGTTGATGACAAAGTGAACACGTTTTGTGTGTTCATTTTATAATGTTGTAAAAAGGATATTCTGATAAAAACAAAATGCCGTTGGTCGTATATCTGATCAACGGCATTTGTATTATTAATATGAATTCTGAGACAAATTCAGGATGTTGTTTTATTCTTTATTCGCCTTGTAGAATTCTTCCATAAACTTTGCAAGCAATTCTACAGATTCCATTGGGCAGGCGTTGTAAATAGAAGCGCGCATACCGCCAACTGAGCGATGTCCTTTCAGACCGAGCATCTTCTTCGGCTTGGCTTCTGCAATGAATTTCTCTTCTAATTCAGGCGTTGGTAAGTTGAACGTTACGTTCATCAACGAACGATCTTCTTTGTTCACAACATTGCCTTTGTAAAAAGCAGGATAGGCATCGAAGAGATCATAAATCAGTTTTGCTTTCTTTTCGTTCCTGGCTTGGATAGCTTCCAATCCCCCTTCTTTTATAATCCATTTTAACGTTCTTCCGATAACAAATATCGGCAGGCACGGCGGAGTATTATAGAGGGAGCCTGCATCAACATGTGTTTTATATTTCAACATCGATGGTAAATTTTGTTTTGCTTTTGCTTCCATCCATGCTTTTTTAATGACCACCATTGCAACGCCGGATGGTCCAAGATTTTTTTGAGCACCGGCATAAATCAGGCTATATTTCTTAAAATTGCGTTTAATGCCGAGCATATCGGACGACATATCCGAGACCAACGGGACATTGCCGACATCCGGATCTGTTTTCCATTGAGAACCAAATATAGTATTATTCGTTGTGATGTGAACATAATCCGCATCGCCTGAGAATTTTATATCCTTCGGGATCTGATTAAAGTTTGTCGCTTTCGAAGAAGCTACTTCTACTGCTTCACCAAGGATCTTCGCTTCCTTCAATGCTTTCGACGCCCATTCGCCGGTATTGACATAGTCGGCTTTCTTCTGGAGGAAGTTCACCGGTACCATAGCAAATTGTAAGCTCGCACCGCCCCCTAAAAAAACTACCGCATATTCATCTGCCGATAACCCCATGATATTCAATGCATCTGCCTGGGCTTCGGTGACTACTTTTTCAAACGCTTTGTCGCGGTGACTAATTTCCATTATCGAAACGCCTATGTTGGCAAAATCCATAACAGCGTCACGTGTCTCTTCAATAACGGAAAGAGGAAGAACAGCCGGTCCAGCAAAGAAATTATGAGCTCGTGCCATAGGTATAATCCTTTCTGATTTTTTCGAAAAACATCTGGGAGGTTGAACACTTGCTTTAACATACTAAAAAATCTTTTAACTGTCTATATGCTTCTTGAGAAAGATTCATGGCTCGCGTTTAATATTATTCATAGAATGGAAAAGGGATATATTTTTAAATGCGCCGTTGAAATCCTAAACATTATTGCAGAACGACAGTAATCAATTACAACGGTATAGAAGAATCAACTACTGCAGTATATATAAAAATCGATGAGCATGAATGGTTGCTGGTTAGAAAAAATTTTGGTATTATCTAAGCAAATAGTTCACCAAGTTAACTCTCCTTTGGCATTCGCGACTCTTGGTAATCAGACAGAATGATTGCCTTAGGAATACAACTATAACAATCCTATGGAGTGTGCTATGAACATTCTCGTATCCGATGGAATCACACCAGAAGGTGCAAAAATTCTTACTGATGCTGGTCACAAGGTAGATAAACTCAAGCTGACACCAGAGGAATTGCTTAAAAAGGTCGGCGACTATGACTGCATCATTGTTCGATCCGCAACAAAAGTAACAAAGGAAGTTATTACGGAAGGAAAAAAACTTAAAGTTATCGCGCGCGGCGGTGTCGGTCTCGACAATATCGATGTGCCCTTTGCCGAGAGCAAAGGCATAAAAGTTTTGAACACACCTGCAGCATCAACGATTTCCGTTGCTGAACTCGCCTTAGCACATATGCTTGCCGTATCGCGTTTCCTGCATGTCAGTTCGATGGAAATGCGGCAAGGCAAATGGCCGAAGAAAGAATACGGAGAAGGCATAGAACTTTTCAAGAAGAACCTCGGTATCCTCGGTCTCGGCAATATCGGCAAGGAAGTTGCGCGGCGAGGATTGGCGTTCGGCATGCACGTACTGGCGTACGATCCGCCTTTCACACCAATGGATTTCTTTGTTGAAATAACAACAAAAGAGAAGGTACTAGCCAACGCTGACTTCATCACGCTTCACTTGCCGTACGACAAAAAGCAAGGACCTATCATCGGGAAAAAGGAATTTGAGATGATGAAGAATGGTGTGGTTATTATCAATTGCGCGCGCGGCGGTGTGGTAGACGAAGCCGCTTTGCTGGAAGCATTGAATTCCGGTAAAGTCGCAGGTGCAGGCCTTGATGTGTTTATGAACGAACCACCAACGGATGCACAGAAAGCTCTTATCAATCATCCGCGCGTAAGCGTATCTCCGCACATCGGCGGTTCGACTGTTGAAGCACAGACGCGCGTAGGAGCCGAGATTGCACAAAAGGTCGTGCAGGCTTTCAGCGCACAGGAACAACATTCGTAAGCAACTGATTTTCTAATGAATTATAAATACTGCCACGACCAATAATAGATCGTGGCATTTATTTCTTCCATCGCATTCTATCGGTTAAGTATTCAGAACATAATGGCAACCATCCGACCATTCAAAGCGTTTCGGCCGAAAGCGGAATTCGCAGGCGAAGTCGCAGCAAGACCGTACGACGTACTGAACTCTGATGAAGCACGTGAAGAGGTGAAGGGACATCCATTATCGTTTTTGCACATCGGCAAGCCGGAGGTCGATCTTGATCCGGGTATCGACCTTCATGACGAGCAAGTGTACGAAAAAGGAAAAGAGAACCTCCAAAAACTGATTTCCCAAAAGGTTCTGGTTCAAGATTCTGAACCATGCCTGTATGTGTATGCACAAACGATGGGCAAGCATACTCAGTACGGTCTTGTTGGCTGTGCGTCGGTGGATGAATATTGGAACAACACGATTAAGAAGCACGAGTTGACGCGAAAAGACAAAGAAGAAGACCGCTGCAATCATGTTCGCGTTACTAATTCCCATTCTGGCCCGATATTTCTTACCTACCGTGACAACGACGAAGTGAACAAAATCGTTGCGGGCGTCACTCATCAACCGCCGGAGAATGATCATACAGCTCTTGACGGTATCCGGCATCAAAGCTGGGTAATAAAAGACAAAAAAATCATTACAAAAATTACTTCCATCTTCAATACAATTCCCAATCTCTATATTGCAGATGGGCATCATCGTTCAGCAGCGGCGGCAAGAGTTGGCAGAGAACGTGCAATGACGAATCCCAATCACCGCGGCGATGAGGAATATAATTTCTATCTGGCGGTATATTTTCCTGCAAGTCAGCTCCGCATTATGGATTACAATCGGCTGGTAAAAGATGTATGCGGTATGACGCAAGAGGAATTCTTTGCAATGTTGAGACCAAACTTCGCTGTCGCTGAAGCATCTGCACAGGTGAAACCGGCGAAGAAAGGCGACTTCGGTATGTATTTTGAAGGCAGATGGTATACTCTTTCCGCCGCCAGCGCCCTGCAAAGCATACACGATCCAGTTCTGCGGCTTGATGTTTCAATCCTTCAGAACCATGTGCTCGACCCGATCCTCGGTATCAAAGACCCGCGTGTTGATAAACGAGTCGATTTTGTCGGCGGTATCCGCGGCTTGGGTGAATTGGAGCGGCGTGTCAATTCCGGAGAAATGAAAATTGCCTTCAGCATGTTTCCAACCTCTGTAGCTGAATTGATGGCGATTGCCGACGATGATGAACTCATGCCACCAAAATCGACATGGTTCGAACCGAAACTCCGCGATGGATTGTTCGTACACTTTTTGGACTAAACAAATTGTCCATCGATACTCTTGCTTCTTGGGTTTAATACTTTGCTTCTCTCTTTGTTCCTTTCTAGGGACAGTGATACGCGTTTTTTGAGACTATATAACCACAGAAATACCTTATCTCAAACCGTTCATTGCTTCTCTTGCCCTTGTTATCTAAATTGAATTTAATGCTTATGTAGATTATACAGATTACACTGATTTATCGCAGATTACCCGTCCCAACTTTGTTGGGACGAGGTCTCGTCTCGATGAATCGAGACGGACAGATTGTGATGATTACACAGATTAGACTGATTTATCACAGATTAGAGATTATGTTGATTGCACAGATGGTAAAATTGAGAATAGTATTATGGAATGGTTCAGTGACTTATTGGCTCGTGGGCTTAGTGCTCTTGTGCGCAGTTTTTCCTGCCGAGGCACAACCTCGCATTGAAAGCCAATTCCGGATTGCGCGCCTGAAATACAGCGGGGGCGGCGATTGGTACAACGATCCATCGGAAGAAGTGAATCTTTTAAAATTTGTTCAGCAAAACACCAATATTGATTGCGATCCGCGGTATGAATTTGTCGATCTTTCCAGTGACAAACTTTTTTCCTATCCATTCCTGTACATCACCGGACATGGCAACATCAACTTTTCTGATTATGAAGTGCAGCGTCTCCGCACATATCTGATGCAGGGCGGATTTCTTTATGCAGATGATGATTATGGAATGGATAAAGCTTTTCGGCGTGAAATGAGAAAGGTCTTTCCAGATCAAGAATTAGTTGAGCTGCCTTTCAGCTATGGCCTGTACAATTGCCATTTCAATTTCCCGAATGGTGTACCAAAGACGCATAAGCACGATGGCAAACCACCCCAAGGATTTGGATTGTTCTACAAAGATCGTTTGATCGTCTATTATACGTATGAATCAAATCCCAGTGATGCTTGGGCTGATCCGGAAATCCATGGAGACCCTGAACCAGTACGACAAGAAGCATTGCGCTTCGGAACGAATATCGTTGTCTGGGTATTAACCCATTGATTACAATGATTACGCAGATTCTGCAGATTTACCACAGATAACAGATTACACAGATTCATCCGATTTGGGATTGATGATTGGATAATTTAGAAATTCTGAGCTTGAAGATAGTTGTATATTCTTTAATTATTGCAGGTTGCTCATTGTTCACTAGTCACTTGTCACTGTAAATTGTCATTCATCACTTATCACTGTTCATTGATCATTGAAAAACTCTTCTTCTATATTAGCAGACATTGAACATCGACTTCAAGGAGTGAGCAGGAGACAGAACCGTGTTGATCTTTTGTCGAATGCTCTTGTGTTCCTTACCGGTGTTATCATAACAGCAACGATTGTCATTGTTACTGAAACACTTTTTGAATTTTCCCGCGTTGAACGGACGATTATTTCGGTGCTGTGTGTATTCTTGTTCCTTGGCGCTAGCAGTTGGATGATGGGTCGTCCATTTCTTCGGCTCATCGGTTTGCTACCATCAATTCCGGAAGATTCGACAGCGTCCCGCATTGGCGCATTTTTCCCTTCCATTCGTGATCGGCTTCTCAATGCACTGCAACTCGCGAAAAATGCTGAATCCGATTCTACGATTTACTCAGCCGAGTTGATTGATGAATCGCTGAAAGATTTTGCCGCAGAGATCCAGCCGCTCGATTTTACACAATCGGTAGACACATCTCGTCTTCCTCTGCATCGCCGCTGGCTGATGATGAGTGCCGTTGTTTCACTTCTGGCTGCGTGCTTATTCCCGACATCTTTCTCTGGTGCAGCGTATCGATTGATCCATTTTATGCGCGAGTTTACACCTCCACCAAAATATTCATTCGAAGTTACTCCCGGTAATAAAGAAATCGTTAAAGGTGAGAATCTTGCTATTCGAGTAAATGTGACCTCTCTTCTTCCGGCTTTTGCACTGCGATTGAGCGATATCACGATTTATCGGCAGCAGGAAGGACAGGACAATTATGATGAAATTAAAGTGAAGCCGGATTCGAGCGGAACATACCACACGACATTTCAAACGGTGCGCGCGTCAACAGAATATTTTGTGCGAGTTGCAGATGCCGAGAGCGAACATTATACACTGACAGTGCTGGATCGGCCATTGATTCGGTCATTCCACGTGAGGCTCGATTATCCGGCGTACACCAAGATTTCACCAAGGACCATGGATGAATTTGTCGGCGATGTGACGGCGCTTGCAGGAACGCGCATTACGATTTCCGGGACGGCAAGCACATCGTTGAAGGAGGCGTTTATTCAATTTGGAAATAACACAAAACTTTCATCGATAATCCATGAAGAAAAGTTCTCAGCATCATTTTTACTCTTTGCTGACAACTCTTACCATATTTCCGTTGTTAACGTAGAGGGATTGCTGAATAGTGAACCGGTTCAGTACCAAATCAAAGCCGTGCCGGATGAAAATCCCACTGTCGCTATCATCGAACCGGGCCGCAACATCGATATCGCGGGCGATCAGTCGTTGAACCTTTATCTGCAGGCAAAAGATGATTATGGATTTTCAAGCATGCGTCTTGGGTATCGCTTATTAAAATCACGATATGAACAAGCGCGAACGGAATACACGTTTACTCCCATTCCATTTTCCGCTGGTACATCGGGGCAGATCGATTTATCGTTCACATGGAACCTTACGAATCTTACCCTTGTCCCGGAGGATGTCGTCGAGTATTTTGCGGAAGTGTTCGATAACGACGGTGTAAAAGGACCGAAAAGCGGACGGAGTAATCTCTATCTTCTTCGTCTTCCATCATTGGACGAGGTCTTTGCAGATGTCGATAAAGAGCACGAACGTTCGATGGACGATTTGAAACAGTCGCTTGAAGAGGCAAAGAAATTGAAGGACGACATCGAATCTATCAATCGCGATTTAAAGAAGAACAAAGATCCCGATTGGCAGACACAGAAGAAAATGGAGGAGATGGCAAAGCAGTATCAGCAAGTGCAGAAGAAATTGGATGATGTGCATTCACGGCTTGAACAAATGACACAGCAGATGCAGCAGCAGAACGTACTTTCCAAAGAAACGATGGAAAAATATCTTGAGCTTCAGCAGTTATTCCAACAGCTCGACGCAGCTGAACTGCAGAAAGCGTTCAAACAGTTGCAGCAGCAAATGCCGAACATCAGCAAAGAACAACTTCAGCAGGCGATGCAGAATATGACATTTTCTGAAGAACGGTTCCGCCAAAGCATTGAACGTACGATGAATCTGCTCAAGCGCATTCAGATTGAACAGAAGGTGGATGAAGTAAAGAAACGTGCGGAAGAGTTGGAACAGGCCGAGAAAGAATTGCAGGAAGAAAGTTCAAAATCATCCAACACTCCGCAGAAACAACAGGAGCTCTCGAAAAAGCAAGCTGATCTTGCAACAAAAGAACAGGAGATGGAACACGAGGCAGCCGATCTGCAGCGGCGCATGGAGGAATTTTTTACCGAAATGCCCGCGGATAAATTACAGAAACTGTTAGAGCAGATGCAGAAACAACAGCTCGATCAGAAGATGCAGCAAGCATCCCAGCAGATGCAAAAAGGAAACATGCAATCCGCACAACAAATGCAGAGTGAGATCAGTCAGCAGCTACAGCAGTTCAGCAAGCAGATGGATGAAATGCAGCAGCAAATGCTTCAACAGCAATCGCAATATGTGATGAATGAACTGCGCAAAGCAAGCAGCAACATGCTTGAGCTTTCGAAGGACGAGGAAGCGCTGAAGCAACAATCGCAAAACGCACCGCAGAATTCACCTCAACTTCGCCAGAATGCACAAGATCAGCTGCAGGCAATGCAGGATCTGAACAATGTTATCAAAGGACTGAGTGAACTGTCGCAAAAATCCTTCGCGGTAACGCCGGAGATGGGAAAAGCAATTGGTGAAGCGCTCGCACAAATGAACAATGCGATGCGCTCTCTCGATGTGCGCAATGGCGCTCAGGCATCGCAGGAGCAAGGACAATCCATGGCGGCTCTCAATCGTGCTGCCATGCAGGTACAAAATGCACTCCAGGCTATGATGCAGGGCGGTGGTGGCGGCGGCGCAGGAAGTTTGATGCAGCAACTACAAAAAATGGCGGGTCAGCAGATGTCCATCAACATGCAGACGCAGCAATTGGGCGGGATGTCTCAACAGCAAGCTGCGGAGGCAGCGCGTCTGGCGAGAGAACAAGGGATGGTTCAAAAATCTCTGGAAGAATTAAATCGCGAAGCCCAACAGAGCGGCGAACAGAAAAAATTGTTAGGCGATCTTCAGAAAATTGCAGAAGAGATGAACGAGGTTGTAAGAAATCTTGAACAAAACGATGTGAACCCTGAAACGATGAAAAAGCAGGAACGCATTCTCTCCCGCCTGCTCGATGCATCTAAATCCATGCACGAGCGCGATTATGAGAAAAAGCGCAAGGCGGAAACCGGCACCTCCATGAGTCGCCGCAGTCCGAGCGACATTGATCCGAATTCATTGGAAGGTAAAAGTCCATTGCAGGAAGAATTACTGAAGGCATTGGAGCAGGGATATTCAAAAGATTACCAGGAACTTATACGAAAATATTTTGAGGAATTGGAAAAGACAGAAAAGTTAGTACATTAGGACAGGTTCGCAAGAGCACGGCGGCTATTCATATTTCAAGAGAAGGAGAATCCTATGAAACAATGGCTTGGGGAAATGTGGAGGTTACTTTTAATTACGTTTCTTGGTTTTGCCGGAAGTATGATTGCTGGGCTTATGATTTACGGTGGAGATATTTTTGTTCCAGCATCCCCCGGATTTGCGTACTATATTATCTATGGCTTCAGCGCGTCGTTTATTTTTGCCTTCTACCATGTGCGCGGACTTTCCAATACCATCACTGCTGCGGTATCAACCGGAGCAGTGATTTTTGTTATCGCATCATTCTGGTTTCCTGTATTGGATGCCGCTATCTGGTCCTTTGGCGTCAATCTTTCTGTTGTGGTACTAGCTTTTCTATTTGAACGGAAGCTTGCATATTTCAGACAATGGAAATTTATTGTCGTCGGTATTGTCTATGGTGCTATTTTTGTGCTCCTGACATTGGTTGTGGACCTGCTGATGAAGGTAGCCACCATGCCTTCCGCAACTTTCCAGAAAAATTTTCTCGATGGATTGTGGTTAGGCTTGAGCCTTGGTATTGGCATCGAAATTGCGGAATCGATTGTACACTCCGTCGATCTTCACCGGCAGGTGAAATGAGAAGTACATAAATAAAATTTCCAAACATAACTTAATGCTGTCAGGAATCCCGTCGCAACTATATTGCGACGGGACTGACTGCATTGTTTGTACTTGCCCCTACCAGCTAACATGCCAATGGATGATCTGCCAGTCCTTCGCGGCGTTTTTTGAGAGTACGATGGAATGGATTCTCTTGTTTTTCCCTTTTGGAAGTTCCGACGTCCACACAATCAACGCCGAGTTACCTCCATCGGTGATTTTGATATTGAAATTTACGCATTTCGCTTCTTTCCCCTCGGTGAAGTGAATATCGTTATGTTCTCCGTTCAATACGCTATAAAGGTTCTCCGTTTTAGTGTTATAGATCAGCAATGCTTCCTTTCCTACGCGCTTCCTGGCTTTTTCAATTTCCGTTCCCTTGAGAATGTTTTCAATAGTCGTCTTAATCGATTCGATGCTCTTTTCCATTTTCGCGTGATCAGCTTCTTCTCCCGGTTTTATTTCTTTTGTACTCAACCTGAATCGAATAGGGATCGTTACCCAGACAGCGACCGGTTTCCCCTGCATTTGTGCCGGTGAAAATTTCCATTGCTTAAGCGCATTGTATGCTGCTTCTACAAATGCTTTTCCATCTGTTTTTTGTCCGGCGGACTCGTCATCTTTATCATCTGACTTTGTGGCGGTCACCAGTATCTTTTCACTTTTCGCGTCGAGAACACTGCCGTCAACATCTATAAATGCTTTCATGTACACGGTTGCTTCCCAGCCGCCGCGCAGCATGCTTGCCGGATAGACAGGGTTCACCTTGTTTACCAAAGCTGGTTCTTTATCATACGGAATTTCCTTGTCGGGCGATGGGAGCTTTTTATCTTGTGCGTGTGCAGGATACATGAGCCCTGAAATTGCTATCAGGCATGCGAGTAAGTATGAATGCTTTTTCATTGTTTGATTCCTTTCGTGGGTGATGTTGCAACAACCACGTAGCCGGTTACTTCCACTTCCGGAAGAGGAGTAAGACAGACGATGGTTTGCTGCGGTTGGTACGATGTATGCCAGAATAAAGAAAATAAAACACTTGTTAAGGCAGAAAAAATAATTGCCAATCCGATGGTACGGAAGGAATACTTAGCTTCTGTAAAACGCCATACAAAGTTTTGATGTACCGTTTTCTTCGTACTTGAAGCATGCTGCGCAAGTACTCGCTGATCTAACGAAGCCGGCACATCAATCTGTCGTGTCAGCGTTAATATATTCCTCAGTGAGAGAGCATTCTTAAGAAATGTGCGGCACTGCTCGCACACGCCAAAATGCACAAAAAGTTCAGTCTCTGCTGTCGGCAATAACTCGCCGTCTATAAATTGACTGATTTGTTCCTGATACTGTTCGCAATTCATATTGCACCTCGTTAAATTCTTCATGTCATTCCCACATGTCTTTCATAGGAATCTGTCTTTGCTTTGATCAAGATTCCCTGCCTGCCGAAGTGCCTTCGGCACGCAGGCAGGCCGATTACAACATTCGGGAATGACAATATTATTCATTGATAATATTCTTTCAACCTCTTTGTTAACGCTTTGCGCGCTTTGAACAATCGCGACTTCACAGAACTTTCTGTATCATCGGTAATCTCTGCAATTTGCGTATACGTAAGTTGTTCATATTCCCTCAGTAAAATTACTTCACGGTATTCACTTTTCAAATTCTGAAGAAGGCGCTGAACAATTTCCGTGGTTTCAGCGGCGACCGTTATTTCGTAGGGAGTTTGTTTATCCCAGACATCCTCATCGCTATGAATACCATTGCGGCGATTTCGCCGTAATTGCATCATCACTTCGTTGCGAGCGATACTGAAAAGCCAAGACAGAAACGATTCCACATTTTGCAGCCCTTTTATCCCAGCAAGCATCTTGATAAACGTTTCCTGTGTCGCATCATCTGCCGCGTCGGAATCAATAAGCATGCGAAGACAATAGCGATAAATAGCAGCTTTATGGTGTTCATACAAAACAGTAAATGCCTGCCTGTCATCTTGGCGCAATAGTTGAATCAGTTCGGTCTCTGTTCTCACCACGCAATTCTTTCCGTACCGCAAAAGTTGATGTTCCTAGAAGTCGATTTTCATCGCTCTATATAGAAGATGCACAAAGAGAAAGAAAGTTGCTGGAGGAAAGACAAATTTTTATAAGGAAGGTGCATTCTTCAGAATGAATGCCGATATTAGAATTGAAGAATATTGAAATTTCTCATTTTCAAAAGGATTATTAGCTATGAAAATATTGATCATCTCACTCACCTACTGTTTTTTCCTCTTTGCTCTATTACAGTCGCAGGAAAAAGAAATGACTAGTATTAATCCGTTCTTTGTGGAATATATAACACCATTTCAAACTCCCCCATTCGATCTCATCAAGATCGAGCATTATATGCCCGCTTTTCGTGCAGGTATGGAACAGGAGTTGAAGGAGATCGATGCAATTGTGAATAATCCACAGATACCGAACTTTGAGAATACCATCGAGGCATTTGCACGGACAGGAGCATTACTGGAAAAAGTCGACAATGTTTTCTTTGCAATCCGTGGTGCTAATAATAATGACGATCTTCAAAAGATTGCTGTCGAAGTAACTCCATTGGAATCGAAACACAGTGATGATATTAACATGAACCAGAAACTCTTTCTACGTATAAAAGCAGTGTACGATCAGAAAGAGAAATTCAGATTGAACACGGAACAGATGCGGTTACTGGAAAACACGTATAAGGGATTTGTCCGCGGCGGTGCGAATCTTTCACCAGAACAAAAGGAACGTTTTAGGAAAATCAATGAAGAACTTTCCATGCTGTCGCTGAAGTTCAACGACAATGTTCTCAAAGAAACCAACAACTTCAAAATGGTTCTTGAGAGGAAAGAGGATTTGGATGGCTTGCCGCAAAGTTCAATCGATGCAGCCGCAGCTCTTGGTAAAGAATCGAAGTTGGAAGGCACATGGATTTTTACGACACAGAAACCAAGTATGCTGCCATTCCTCACCTATGCAAAGAATCGGAGTCTGCGTGAAAAGCTCTACAAAGGATATATCAATCGGGGAGATAATAACAACGAGTATGACAATAAAAAAATCATCTCTCGTATTGCATCTCTGCGTGTCGAGCGTGCGAATCTGCTCGGGTACAAAACCTTTGCCGATTTCCGGTTGGAAATCAATATGGCAAAAACACCACAGGCGGTCTATGAGCTGCTTAACAAGTTGTGGGATCCTGCTGTGAAGGTTGCCAAAAGAGAACGGGACGATATGCAGGCAGTCATCGATAAAGAAGGCGGCAATTTCAAACTGGCATCATGGGATTGGTGGTATTATGCTGAAAAGGTTCGGAAGGAACGATATGATCTTGATGAGAATGAACTGCGCCCCTATTTCCAAATGGAAAATGTTCGAAAAGGTGTATTTGATGTCGCAAGCAAACTCTATGGAGTGCAATTCAGTGAACGGAAAGATATTCCGAAGTACCTTGATGAGGTAACAGTCTTTGAAGTGAAACGAAACGACGGATCGCATGTCGGTATTCTGTATACGGATTATTTCCCACGTTCCGGCAAACGAGCGGGCGCATGGTGCGGTGAATTCCGTAGTCAAAAATATGTTGACGGAAAGAAAATCACACCGCTGGTCTTTAATGTTGGGAATTTCACTCGGCCCACAAGCGATCAGCCCGCGCTCTTAAGCGTGGATGAAGTTGAAACTATGTTCCATGAATTCGGTCATGCGCTGCAGAGCCTGCTTTCAAATGTGACATATCCGGAGCTTCCTATTGCTCGGGATTTCGAGGAACTCCCATCTCAAATTATGGAACATTGGGCATTTGAACCGGAAGTACTTCACACGTACGCGTTCCATTATAAAACCGGTGAAGTCATTCCGCAAGCATTGGTTGACAAAATCACCAAGAGCTCAAAGTTCAATCAGGGTTTCGCTACAGTAGAGTATCTCGCGGCTTCATTCCTCGACATGGACTGGCATACGTTAACGAGTACCGAGACTGTGGATGCCATTACATTTGAAAATCAATCGCTGGGAAAGATTGGATTGATGCCGGAGATCGTATCTCGGTACCGCAGTACATATTTTTCTCATATCATTGGCGGTTATGCAGCCGGCTATTATAGTTATATCTGGGCAGAGGTACTGGATTCAGATGCCTTCGAAGCGTTCAAGGAAAAGGGGATATTCGATCAGGCTACTGCGCAATCGTTTATGAAAAATATTCTTGAGCGCGGTGGTTCTGACGATCCGATGACGCTCTATGTAAAATTCCGCGGCAAACAGCCCACCATCGAGCCGTTGTTGAAAAAACGAGGATTAATGTAGAGACGTTCCCCGCCACACAACCGGCGGGTAAAAATTGAACGTCTCTACTGAGTATAAAATAAAATTCTAAACAGAATGCGAAAAGCCAGATTTATTATGAGTCTGGCTTTTTTGTTATTCTGTATTATGTTGGAAATACTTGGTCTGCAAAGACAATGAATTTCTCATTTCTTCTTTTTCCTTCAATTTCTATTATCGTTGCAACACACGAACTTATTGGCTACATTTTGTGAGTATGCTGATAGGGAATTAGTGCCAAACCTACTTGGAAACTTTCTTAACGAATAAGCCTAAACGATATGCCTAGCGTCGTAATCGAAAACCCCATAATAAATTCACCTTACTCCGAACCAAAACGACACTTTCGATTCACTGACGAAGGTATCACAAACGAAATTATTGAAGAGCGCCGCAAGAGTTCCTATTTCATTCCTATAGCCCAGCCACGCAAGAAGGGGAAAAACCAGCTTGCCTTCGATACGGAATGGACGCAAGATCGTATTAAAGCTAATGATGAGATCAATCGAATTCGAGAGAAAGTTGGTAAATGGAGGAACGGTGGATATCAAGGAATAACAAAAGTATCACGCCGGTTGCTAGAATATTGGCAAAGAGAAGATAGAAGTAAAAAACTTTTTTTCTGTCAGATTGAAGCTGTTGAAACTGCAATCTATATCACAGAAGTCGCAAACAAGTACGGCGACACGTGGATAGAAAATCTTTTGCGGACGACGAATGCCGAAGCAAATCCGCTTCTTTATCGCATGGCTGTCAAGATGGCAACCGGATCCGGAAAAACCGTTGTCATGGCGATGTTGATTGCATGGCAAACCTTGAACAAAATTGCGAATTCTCAAGATCCGCTCTTCACAGATACATTTTTGATTATTACTCCCGGCATTACTATCAAAGATCGGCTTCGCGTTCTCCTTCCAAGCGATCCGCTGAATTATTATCGAACAATGGACATCATTCCGTCCGATATGCTTGACGAGCTTGGCAAAGCAAAGATCATTGTCACAAACTTTCATGCATTCAAGTTCCGTGAGAAAATTGCAGCAGGAAAACTTACAAAAGATATTTTGAATAAGGGAGATACAAGTGCATTTACTGAAACTCCTGACCAGATGGTGCGGAGAGTGTGTCGTGAGCTTGGAAGTAAAAAGAATATCATTGTCATTAATGATGAAGCGCACCATTGTTATCGCCGCAAAACAGACGGAGAAGAGGAAGCGCTCAAAGGTGATGAACGGAAAGAGGCAGAAAAGCGCGAAGAGGAAGCTCGCATTTGGATTTCGGGTATCGAAGCGGTCAAGGCAAAGCTCGGGGTGAAGGTCGTCTATGATCTTTCTGCAACGCCGTTCTTTCTCCGTGGTTCAGGTTACTCTGAAGGAACACTATTCCCTTGGGTTATTTCCGATTTCTCATTGATCGATGCGATTGAATCAGGGATCGTAAAAGTACCGCGAGTACCCATTTCAGATAATGCAATGGTCGGAGATCAGCCGATGTATCGAGATTTATGGCTGCGTATTCGCGAAAACCTTCCGAAAAAAGGACGAGGAACAGATACGCTCACCGGAGAACCAAATCTTCCTGCCGAATTGGAAGGAGCACTCCAAAGTCTTTATTTGAATTATGAAAAATATTATAGAAAGTGGGAACAGAACATGGAAGCTCGTGCGCAAGGATCAACTCCGCCCGTGTTTATCGTGGTCTGCAATAATACCAACGTCTCAAAGTTAGTGTATGATTACGTTGCAGGATGGGAGAAAGAACTGAAAGATGGATCAAAGATAGCAGTGCCCGGTAAACTTACGCTTTTCAGCAACGAAGACCATGGCAGGTGGAGTGCGCGTCCCAACACGATTCTTGTTGACAGCGCACAACTTGAATCGGGTGAAGCAATGAGTGATGAATTCAAGAAAATTGCAGCCAACGAAATCGAAGAATTCAAGGCAGAATATCACACTCGTTTCCCCGGACGTGATGCAGAGAATCTCACAGACGAAGATATCCTGCGTGAAGTGATGAACACGGTCGGTAAGTCCGGTAAGTTAGGCGAACAGATCAAGTGCGTTATTAGTGTTTCTATGCTTACGGAAGGTTGGGACGCAAATACAGTCACACATATTTTAGGCGTTCGTGCTTTTGGTACGCAACTCTTATGCGAGCAGGTTGTAGGGCGCGGATTACGCCGAAAAAGTTATACGCCCGATGACCAAGGAATGTTCCAGCCGGAATATGCAGAAGTCTATGGAGTGCCATTTTCTTTCATACCCTCTGCCGGCTCGGCAGTAGATCCGAAACCCGGACCAACACCAACGCGAGTTCATGCTCTCGAAGATCGCCTCGTTTGTGAAATTACTTTTCCTCGATTAACGGGTTACAGGTACGAGCTTCCGGCAGAAAAGCTTCAGGCACACTTTACCGATGATTCAACAATGATACTTTCCACGGCTGATATTCCGACCTCGACGGAGAATGCGCCTATTGTCGGCGAAAAAAGTATTCATACACTCGACGAATTAAAACAACATCGCGAGCAAGAAGTTGTGTTTCGTCTATCAAAGCTTGTTTTGGAGCGATTTTTCAAAGATGCTGAGAACAATAGTAAACCATGGTTGTTTCCTCAACTGCTTGTCATTACAAAAGAGTGGCTTACAAAATATGTTGTCTGCAAGGACAATGCCTTCCCGCAGTTGTTGATTTTCATTGAAAATGAAAATCAGGCCGCGCAAAAAATATATCACGCTATTGTGAACGGCGATCAAGGGTCCAAGCGGCTCATGCCGATTCTTCAACCGTACGACACGATTGGCTCGACACGCTATGTAGATTTCGACACAACGCGCTCAACGTACCGGACTCATGAAAACAAATGTCACATCAGCGATGTTGTTCTCCACAGCGGATGGGAAGCAAAAATGGCGCAGACTCTTGAAGATATGGAAGAAGTTGTGTGCTATGTGAAAAACCATAATCTCGGTTTCACCATTCCTTATACTTCCGGCGGACAGGAACATAACTATATCCCTGATTTTATTGTGCATATTGATGACGGTAAAGGAAGCGATGATGTATTAAACCTGATCATCGAAGTAACCGGAGAGAAAGACACAGACAAAGAAACGAAAGTCTCAACAGCAAGATCGCTCTGGATTCCAGCAGTGAATAATTACGGAGAGTTTGGAAGATGGGCGTTTGTGGAAATTCTGGACCCATGGGATGCGCAAAAAGAGTTGCGCGTAATTTGTAAGATTTGAAGTCACAATTTGTGACTTCAAATAAGTGGAATTCTTTGAGGTTCCAATATGGAACCTCAAAAAGAAATGCGATGATTAATAAACAATGAAATACCGTCTTTACATTGATGAATCCGGCAATCCAGATCTTGAACACGCCGACGATCCTCGGTATCGTTTTCTTGGACTTACTGGAATCATTATGAGACTTGAATATGCTGCCTCAGTTGCGGTTCCGGAACTTGAGAAAATAAAGAAAACTTATTTTTCATATCATCCGGATGAACCAGTTGTTTTTCACAGAAAAGAACTCGTTAATAAAGCCCCTCCGTTTGAAGCGCTGCGAAATAAAGAAACCGAAAAGCAATTCAATGAGCAACTCCTGGCATTTTTCAATACACTGGAATTTGTTACGTTGACAGTTGTCATCGATAAAAAAATGCAACGGGATCTCTATAAAGTATGGCGATATGATCCGTATCATTACTGTCTCGCAGTAACACTTGAACGGTATATCCACTTCTTAGAAGGTGAAAACGCAAAAGGGGATGCGATGGCGGAATCAAGAGGCGGTAAAGAAGACATGCGTCTGAAACGATCATTTGAGAAACTCTATATTGAAGGAACAGATTTTGTTGGCGCAGATCGTTTTGCAAATAGTTTGACAAGCAGACAACTTAAAGTAAAACCAAAAGCGAATAATATAGCAGGATTACAAGTTGCAGACCTTATAGCGCACCCAAGCCAGAGGTACGCGTTATTGCAGCATAAAAAAATAGTCGATGACCGTGAAATATTTGGGGATAAGATTGCAGAAATCCTCGTTCACTCAAAATACTACAGAAGTAAAGCGGGTAGTATCGAAGGGTATGGAATTAAAGTTCTTCCATAAAACAAAAAAGGCGACGCTTTCGCATCGCCTCGATAGCTTACGCTATCCACCTCCAAGCAAATTGGATTAGTTGTAATATACAGTTCTGTTTGAAAGAGTCAAGTGTTATGGCAAAAAAAACTAAACCGACCAAAAAACCGACGGTGAAATATCCGAAGCTCAAAGACCGTGCGACAATTCCCGTTGCACACGTAAAGCATAATGACAAGCGCGTGAATATCCCCACGGAAGAATTGCGGGGATTTGTTGCTGAGGATGAGATAACGCCGAAGAAAGTTCTTTACCCGCGCGATCCTTCGCTCGATCCGCAGCTTGTGTGGAAAGGAAAAGACGAACAGGACTCCAAACCGCTCGAAGTGCCCGTTGTGCCGATTTACATACAGGAAAAAATACACCCTCAGGCGATTATCGAAGATTTAAGAGCTCAATCGCAAAAAGATATTCCCGAAGACCAGATCGGACTCTTTGGAGATTTTAACGGGATCAAGTTCGAGGAGATGATCGACTTCTACCAGCATGAACAGAACTGGACCAACCGCGCCATACTCGGCGATTCGCTGTTGGTGATGACCTCGCTGGCGGAAAAAGAACGGCTCAAAGGGAAAGTGCAAAGCATTTACTTCGACCCGCCGTACGGCATTAAGTTCGGCTCCAACTGGCAAGTCTCCACGCGAAAGAACAAGCTCAGTGATCGAGCAGAAGACCTAACTCGGCAACCTGAACAGGTGAAGGCATTTCGAGATACATGGCAACTGGGGATTCATTCATACCTTGCTTATTTGCGAGATCGGTTTACTGTATGTCGTGACTTGTTGACTGAGAGTGGCAGTCTCTTTATCCAAATTGGAGAGGAGAATGTTCATTTAGTTAGATCGGTATTAGACGAGGTTTTTGGTAGCGAGAATTATTGTAGTCAAATTGCTTTTAGGACAGCTACAAGTCAACCAACTAATTTGATCGCGTGTGTTTATGATTATGCTATTTGGTACGCGAAAGACAAGAAGCAATGTAAATACCGATCCCTTCAAAGGGAGAGAGATTATTTTGAACGAATTGGAACGTTTGGATGGCTCGAACTACGCGAACTCGAAGAACGATCTATTAGAGCAAGCGAAAAGAGAGGAGAATCACCAATCCCAGAAGGAGCCATTCTTTTCAAAGATGCTGATATTACAAATGTTAGAAAAGCCGAAGAAACACAAAACACTCCATCTTTTAGAAATGGTAAATATTCTCTGCCGGGTAATCTTAAATACATTGATGGTATTGAAAGGCTAATAGCAAGCAATAGGGTTATCGTCGTTAATGAACGTCTCTGCGGAAAACGGTATGAAACAGATAATCGGCATGTTAAATTCAATTCGATATGGGACGATACTATGCAAGGAACGTTTGAACTCACAAAAGATCCTAAGAAATATGTGGTTCAAACAGCACCAAAGGTTATTCAACGTTGTCTCCTCATGACGACCGACCCTGGTGATCTTGTGCTGGATCCTACGTGCGGCAGCGGTACAACGGCATATGTTGCCGAGCAATGGGGCAGGCGCTGGATCACCATCGATACATCGCGCGTCGCTCTTGCTCTTGCACGCACGCGTATTATGTCGGCAAAGTATCCGTATTATTTGCTCGGCGATTCTTCCGAGGGAAAACGAAAAGAAATGGAAATTGTTGGTCGTGTCATTCTGAGCGAAGCGAAGAATCCAGATACCGAAAAGAAGGATTCTTCAGTCGCTACGCTCCTTCAGAATGACATTAAAAAGGGGTTCGTTTACAAACGCGTTCCACATATTACGCTCAAATCCATTGCCAACAACGAAGAGATCGATACGATTCATTCCAAGTGGCAGGAAAAAATGGAGCCAATACGCACAGAGTTGAACAAAGCGCTCAAACAGAAATGGGAGGAGTGGGAAATCCCAAGGGAGCTTCCAGCCAACCTCGTAAGGACACAGCATGCTGTGTCCTTACTGGAGCAACGGTGGAATTTCCGTCGTGCTCGTCAAAAAGAAATCGATGAGTCTATTGCCAAACGCGCCGATACCGAGTTGCTATACGATCAGCCCTATGAAGACAACAAGCGCATCCGCGTTGCCGGCCCGTTCACCGTAGAAAGTCTCTCGCCACATCGCGTTCTCTCTCCTGCAGATGAAAATCTTGATGGCACGGTAACTAAGAAGGAAGCGAAGCATCAGCAAGACTTCACAACTATGATACTTGATAACCTCAGAAAATCCGGCGTACAAAATACATTTAAGAATGAGCGGCTGAAGTTTGACCGGCTTGAATCGTTTGCAGGAGTTTGGGTGCATGCCAAAGGTGAATACACGGAGAATGGAAAAAGCAAACGTGTCGCTGTATCGATTGGTCCGGAACATGGCACCGTCGGTCCTGATATGGTTAAGGAAGCAGCAAAAGAAGCGGTGGAAGGAGCGGGCAACGACCTGCTTATCGTTTGCGGGTTTGCATTTGATCCGCACGTGAGCGAAGAAGCTAAACGCTACGGTAAACTCAATGTGCTGACAGCGCGTATGAATCCCGATCTTGCAATGGGCGATGAACTGCTCAAAAAAACTGGAGCGGGAAATCTCTTTATGGTCTTCGGCGAGCCGGATTTGGATGTGAAGAAACAGAAAGATGGAAAGATCACCGTTACCATCAGAGGGCTTGATGTGTACGATCCCACCACAGGAGAAATACGTTCAAGCAGCACAGACGATATTGCTTGCTGGTTTATAGATACAAACTACAATGGCGAAAGCTTTTTTGTAAGACACGCGTATTTTACCGGTGCCGAAGAGCCGTACGATAAATTGAAACGCGCTCTCCGTGCAGAAATTGACGAGTCAGTATGGTCAGCGCTGTACTCGACAACAAGTCGTCCTTTTGATCCGCCAAAGACCGGCAAGATTGCCGTGAAGGTGATTAACCATTACGGCGATGAAGTGCTGAGAGTGTATGAGGTGAAGAAGTAAAAGAGGATGCCGGTGAACAGTTGCAGACCATTTTGCCGATATCGGGAAAATGGTTAATAACAAAAGTTGTAGACCATTTTGTTGAAATCAACAAGATGGTGTCCCTTCGGCATCCAGCCTGAACGATTAGAAACAGCGAATGAAGAAGAAATAAATTAAACAGTGGCTTCCATTCTTTTAAACGATAC
Source organism: Ignavibacteriales bacterium (assembly GCA_026390575.1). NCBI lineage: Bacteria > Pseudomonadati > Ignavibacteriota > Ignavibacteria > Ignavibacteriales > Ignavibacteriales bacterium. Next base: position 273,146 of record JAPLFR010000007.1, on the reverse strand, counting down.
CGAACTTCAATTTCCTAATTTTACTATCGTTTCTGCGTCTGCAGGATCGGGTAAAACGCACACGCTCACATTGAAAATTCTGCAGCTTTTGTTATCTCCGAAGGTGCCTCACAATCGGTTGAACAATGTGCTGGCAATGACGTTTACCAAAAATGCCGCTGCTGAAATGCGCCAGCGCGTTCTGGAATATCTAAAGAAAGCATACCACGGTAATAAAAATATTCTTGATCAATTATGCCCTCTTGTTTCAATGGATGAAGCGAACCTTCGCACTCGGTGCGGTGAATTGATTGAAACGATATTGCAGGACTATTCTGCGTTTCAGGTGCAAACGATCGACAGCTTTATGGCGCGAGTGTTTCGCGCTTCGGCATTGGAATTTGGTTTTTCGCCGACTCTTGAAATTGTCCTTAATAGCCGCACAATACTTGATGCGGCTTTTGAACAATTTGCCCGCGAACTCGCAACTGATCCGTCAAAGCAGCAATTACTCGAAAGGTTGACAGATATTCTTCTTGATAGCCAGAATACTTCCTCACGATATATTTGGAATCCATTTCAAAAACTCTCCGATGAAGTCCGCAATCTGTATAATACGCTCAGCGCACAATCGAAAGAGGTTTTACCATCTTCTGAAAACAGCAGACAGGTGACTATACTGCGCAAGGAAATTCTTGATACGTTTCATCAACTCCATACACTTGTACGAGACTCCGGTTTGGAGATAACGAAGAATTATGAAAATGCCGCTGCTGTCGCTCAAGCCGGAGAAGTGGACAAGCTGATAGAATTGAAAAGCATTCATAAACCGGTGAAAGCCGGCAAATCGAAGATTGAAAAAGAAAAAACGGAAAAGTGGAATACGCGTTTTGCGCCGCTGCATGAGAAGTTCAGCTCGCTTGCTGCAGAGTATGTTGTGCAGCAGGCATATCACTATTATCTTCCGTACGTCGAAGCACATAAGTTGTTTCGGGGTACTATCGAACAGATTATGCGGCGCAACGGTCAGGTGAATCTTTCCGATATCAATCGTACGCTTCTGCATTATATCTCGGAAGAAATTGTGCCGCAAATATATTTTTATTTGGGCGATGCCATTTTCCATTATCTCATCGATGAATTTCAGGACACTGCGCCGGTGCAGTGGGAAGCAATAAAGCCGTTGTTTGCCGAAGCGCTGTCAAAGCAGGGAAGTCTGTTTGTCGTTGGAGATACCAAACAATCCATTTACGCATTCCGTCATGCCGATTGGCGCATTATGAAAAACGTTATGACAAACAACGTCTTTCCCTCAGCGCCGCCGGAAGTACGGGAATTAGAAACAAATTACCGCAGCTTCGAACGAATTCTCGATTTCAACAAAACAGTTTTTCATTCCATCGTACCTTCTACAATAGAAGGCGACGCACCGCATGCCAGCGGGTTGTCAACGTTCAAACAAGAGGTAGAAGAAAAGAATAAGAAGAAGGGATACGTTGAGGTTGTTTCGTTTGAAAAAGACGAAGATCAAGAACAGGAGCACGCGAAAATATTAGAAATTATTCACGATTGTCACACGCGTGGTTACCGGCATGGCGATATCACAATCCTGACTCCGAAAAACGAACATGTCATTGCGATCAGCGGATGGCTTAATGGAGCACATATTCCGTTTATTTCGCACAGCAGTCTCGACATTCGCGGGCGTGCAATCACCGGTGATATCATTGCGCTTCTTCGCTTCCTCGATTCACCAATTGATGATCTTTCATTTGCAACCGTCTTACTGAGCGGTACTTTTCATCGCGCACTTGCTGCTGATAATGTGAAGTTGACTCAAGGGGAACTTCATTCGTTCCTTCTTCAGGCGCGTAGAGCGGAACATCCAGCGCCGCTGTATGCATCGTTCCGCCTGCGTTATGCCGATGTCTGGAGACGGTACTTTGATGAACTCTTCACAGTCGTTGGTTACTTGCCGATGTACGATCTTCTGTCAGAAATCTATAAACAATTCCGTTTGTTCGAGATTGCGCCCGAAGAAGAAGGCGCACTTGCAAAGCTCTTGGATGTGATGAGAAATTTTGAAGAGACGGGACAGAATAATCTCAAAGATTTCCTCGCCTTTGCCGATGATGAATCGGATGATACGGATTGGAATATCGCAGTGCCCCGCGGCGAAGATGCCGTTTCGGTGATGACAATCCACAAAGCGAAAGGATTGGACAATCGCGTTGTCGTCGTTTTACTGGTAGATTCCAAACTGCGATCCGAAAATTTATTTGTCGAAGAAGATACAGACGGTGTCCGGTTAGTGCATATTACTCAAAAGAACGCCGCGTTTGATGACACACTTCAGGAATTATACAATCAACACCGTTTCGAACGAGCGGTCGATGATCTTAATAAATTGTATGTTGCTTTTACGCGGGCAAAAGAAGAAATGTACGTGATCAGCGTAAAAACAGAATACGCCGATGAACCATCAAAATTTCTGCCATTTTCTGGCTACGAATCATCGACAAAGCCGGAAGTAGAAAAACAGAAGCAAGCAATCGAGCTGGTTGTGCCGCTCCATCATTCGTCGGTGCGAGTATCTGTAAGCAATATTTCATCGGAGAAACTGGCGCTCTATGAACGCCGCCGCGGTGACGCTATTCACGATGTATTGTCGCATGTAGAGTACGCAGGTGTGGACGTTGAGATGATCATCTCATCATCGATAAAGAATACTGCGGGAAGCTGGATGCAGCCCGCCGATGAGGAGCGCATCAAATCGTCAATACTTGAATTTCTGCGTTCGCCGGAAATTGCGCCGTTCTTTGTTCACGTTGAAGGCAGAAGAATAATGAATGAGCAAGAATTTGTTCATCCGGATGGACGGCTCTTCCGCATGGATCGGATTATCGTCGATAAGGACACGGTGACAGTTCTCGATTTTAAAACGGGAGATGATAAAGAAGGATATACCGATCAAGTGATGGGATATGTGGATATCCTCGATAATTATTTTAATGGTGTTACTTCTGAAGATTCTAATATTAGCACGGAACCCCATCCTAACCTTCCCCTAAAAGGGGAAGGAATATTATCTCTCCCCCTCTTAGGGGGAGATGAAACAGGGGGTTCAAAACATGCGAAGTTGTTTCCTGGCACTCGTTACACCATTCATGGCATCCTGGCTTTTGTGGACAGAAAGAAATTGCGGGTGGTTGTATGAGCGAACGCATTGTCCTTGGTCCAACCGAGCATCTTATTAAAACCGTTGCCTCCCATCTGGAAGCGTATGGAAGAGACTTCTCAAATGTCGCAGTTGTTTTCCCCGGAAAACGTCCCGCGCATTTCTTGCGTAAAGAGCTTGCTCATCGTGTTGGAGGCAGCATCATTCCCCCCAAAATATTTTCCGTGGATGAGTTTATTCTTTCGCTGTATCAGCATCTCAATCCGGAGCCTGTGCATGATTTAGAGCCGATCGACGCGGTCGCTTTGCTTCACCTTGTGCATACTGACTTGAGGGAACGATTGGGCGGCGATTACTTTACATCGCTCGATGCATTTATTCCGATTGGATTGAAATTGTTTGGTGAATTGGAGGAACTCCGGCTAGCACAGGTTCCCGAACGAAAAATGAAAGATGTATTGTCGGCGTTCACGTACAACCGGCTCTTCTCACTTGCAGAGTACTATACAAAGTTTTACACACTTGCTGCAGAAAAAGGTTTTACAACGCGTGCGGTTCGTTACGTGGAAGTTGCCGGGCATATCAGCGAATTGGATCTCAATGGTTACACACAGATTGTTGTAGCTGGATTATTCAAGCTGACCCATGCCGAGCAGATCATTTTTGATAATTTAGAAAAGCGTTCGAACACACTGTTCGTGTATCAAACGGATAAGATTGAGGAAGGGACACCAGAACCGGAAATTCATTTTTACAAATCGTCCGACATACACGGACAGGTCTTTGCACTTTCAGCGATCATCAAAGAACAGTTAGCGAAATCTGGGGCGCTGGATGAACATTCGGTGATTGTTCTGCCTACTGCAGATGCGCTCTTTCCTGTTGTCCATCAAACGCTTTCGCTGATGCCGCAAGAACAATACAATATTGCGCTTGAATATCCAATGGCACGTACACCGATCTATGGTTTTCTGAACAACCTCATGGAATTAGTGTGCACGAAACAAGGCGAACGATACTCGGCAGTACAGTATATAAAATATATTCTGCATCCGTACACGAAAAACATCCGCTTGGAGCAGCGCACAGATGTCACGCGTATGCTTTTCCATGCAATTGAATCAATGCTGACGAAAGATCAATCTAAAATTCTGCTGACGCTGGAAGAGATAGAGCAATCGGATGAAATCTTTACGAATGTTGCTTTTGCAATTTCAGAATCCAGCGACAAAATTACACCTGAGCAATTGAAAGAACATCTTCACACGATACATTCTTGCACCATCCACGCACTTGAACATTTCACATCCGTCAAAGAGTTCGCGCGCAATGTTATTGAAGTCCTCACGTACATCTACGAGCAAAGCACTGCACGCATGCATCCGTTGTTCCGCCCTTATGCAGAAGCACTCTTGAAAGTATTACTGCACCTGGAACAATCGTTTATCGGCAATGCGTCGTTGCGCGACGCCTCAGGGTATTTCAACTTCCTTCAGCATTATGTAGCTCTTCAAAATGTTCCGTTCTCCGGTACACCGCTTCGGGGTTTGCAGGTGCTCGGTTTATTAGAAACGCGCAGTCTGCACTTTGATGATGTATATTTTTTAAATGTAAACGATGACGTTCTGCCAGGCGGCATCGGCAGCGATATGCTGTTACCGCAGCAGTTACGAGAAAAATTAGGATTGGAAACACGGCATGATCGGGATAAATTAAGCGAGTATTATTTTCACCTGCTTGTACGCGGAGCAAAACGCGTGCATCTCTTTTATTCGGAATCCGGTGAGAGCGATAAGAGCCGATTCGTTGAGCAATTGCTGTGGGAGCGTCAAAAGCGCGATGGTTCATATTCCTATGATGATTACGTTCAGACCGTGCGGTATCAAGTGCAACTTGCCAATGAAGCCGTTCCGTCAATTCCAAAATCGGCTGATGTACTCGCACTGATACATGGGTTTACGTACAGTGCGAGCTCGTTAGATACGTATCTGCAATGTCCGATAAAGTTTTACTACCAGCACATTATGCGCTTGCAGGAAAAAGAGGAAGCTTCGGAGGATATTGATGGTCAGGAAATCGGCAAGTTTGTCCATGAGGTGCTGAATACATTCTTTGCGCCATGCATCGGAAGGAAATTAGAAACACGCGATCTGCTCCCCGGGCGTATGAAGCAATTGATAGATGAATTATTCGCGCAGAAATTCGGAGCAGAGCCGGCGGGAGCGGCATATTTATTGAAGCGGCAGATTCAGCGGCAATTGGAAACATTGCTAAAAGAATACCAGCAGCCGATGGCAGAGGAGAGCGAAATAATTCTTCAGGGACTTGAGGAAAGAATTTCCATTCATGCTTTAGGAACAAAGTTTGAAGGGCGTCTTGACCGCATTGAGCAACGCGGTAATAAGATTATCATTCTCGATTATAAGACTGGACCGAAACCAACCAAACCGCCGATTCATATCGGAAAGCTTGCTCTTACTATTGATAAACGGGAAAACTGGAACGAAGCAGTGACATCTCTGCAGCTGCCTATGTATCTGTTGTTGTACAGTGTTCACACGAAAACTGCGGTAGAAGAAATCGTTCCCGCGTATCTGTATCTCGGAAAAAACCGGCTCAGCAAGGATTGCGAAGTAGCTTTTATGGAAGACGCGGAGGAACGTGTGATCTACTTTGAGCAAATTAAACAGTTCATTGAGCTTTTACTCAAAGAGATAAACAACGCTGCGATTCCTTTTACGCCGCCTGTTGATCTTAGCAAGAGTTGTCCGCGTTGCCCATACATCGGACTCTGCGGCACTGCGTGGGTACAAGGTTGGAGAGTATAACAGAGAATAAATATCGCTGCTCTTTAAAATTCCTCATTCTACTATCATAGATACTTACCGCACTTCCATCATTACAACTCATCGTCGCTTTACACTCCTGCACACATACCATCTCTCGAGACAGGAACAAAAGACCTGCCTCAATCGTTAGTACTATTATGAAGCAGCAATCAATAATATGCAGGATGTTATTTCCCGCATTCATAAATTTTGTTCCAGAAAATCCCATTAAACCTAAGAAAGCAACCATACATCTAATAAGTAGACAATAAACTTGGAGGTCATATGACGCACAAATTCATTATACTCGCCTTCGTTGTGATGAGCTTCGGCTTCGCTGGATGTGCAGCAGAGCAATATTCACAAACGCGGAAGGATCATTTGATGAAAGTAGATTCGCTCCGGATGATGAAAATGGAGGATGTGATCGCTCTATCAAAAGCCGGTGTGAGCGACAGTCTCATTATTGGAATGATGGATGCAACAGATTCGTGGTTCCAATTGAAGACTCAGGATGTCCTTGATCTCAGAAACGCAGGTGTGAGCGAGAAAGTGGTTGTCGCTATGATGCAGCCGCCACCCCAGCCATCTGGCAAGACAAGTGATTCGAATGTGATACGATATTATGGATATCCTTCGTACTTCTGGTATGATGGATATTCTCCATATTGGTATTATCCTACCTTCTCTGTACGCATGGGATATCATCCATATCATTTTGGATTTTCCCATCATGGAAGGTTTCGCTAAACCATAACCCAGATATGTGAGAATACTCGACACCGTTATTTGATGCATATGAGCTGGAGTGAAGCTAAGAGTTGTGACCCCCGGCTTCACTCCGGTGACATTCACTGGGATCGATTGTCCATCTTCCAAACACATCATCGTAGTACGACATTACACAGACAAGATATCTTGAAGCGGGAACAAAAAATCCGCGAAGATCGTTAGTACTACCATGAAACAACAATCATTAACGGGCTGGCTCATTCTTCTCACATGCATTTACACACTTTCTGTCGTTTCACAAAATAGATACACATTGAGTGGAACCATCAGGAGTGGAGAAACCGGCGAGGCACTCATTAGTGCAACGCTTCTCGTAAAGGAACTCCCCGGTGTTGGTGTAACTTCAAATGCCTACGGATTTTATTCGTTGACTTTTCCAGAAGGTTCCTACACCATTTTCGTCCAATATCTTGGATTCAAAACTCGAAAGGACACATTACATTTCTCTCATAATAGATTGATGAATTATGATCTGACACCTGAACCCATCACGCTGGGAGAAGTCGTTGTATCCGGTGAGCGATCGAACGCAAACGTTACCTCCACAGAAATTGGAGTCAATAAATTGGAAGTAAAAGAAATTGAATCGATCCCGGTGCTCCTGGGTGAAAAAGATATTTTAAAAACAATTCAATTGCTCCCAGGGATAAAATCTGCTGGAGAAGGAAGCACGGGGTTCTATGCGCGAGGCGGAGGAACAGATCAGAATCTCATTGTTCTGGATGAAGCACCGATCTACAATTCTTCTCACCTTCTTGGATTTCTTTCAGTTTTTAACTCCGACGCGATCAAAGATGTGAAAGTCATGACAGGCGGCATTCCGGCAGAATATGGCGGCAGGCTCTCTTCGGTATTAGATATTCGCACAAACGATGGTAACAATAAAGAATTTGGAGGTTCAGGCGGTATTGGATTGCTGGCATCACGCCTCACTGTGGAAGGACCTCTTGTCAAGGATGAAGGATCTTTTATTATTTCTGGCAGGCGAACATATGCAGATCTTTTCCTCAAACTCTCAAGCGACACTACGATCAACCGTGCGAGTTTATATTTCTATGATCTGAATATGAAAGCAAACTATACGCTTGGCGACAAAGATCGATTGTTCCTTTCCGGTTATTTCGGACGCGATAATTTCGCCTATTCCAATACGTTTGGATTCAATTGGGGGAATACGACAGCGACACTTCGGTGGAATCATATTTTTGCCGATCATTTGTTTTCCAACACCTCGCTTATCTATAGCGATTATGAATACAGCAACACCATTGGAGTCGGGACAAGTCAATTCCAGATTACTTCCGGAATTCAAGACCTGAACTTCAAAACTGATTTTCAATATTTTACCGATGTTTCGGGAACGGTAAAGTTCGGTCTCAACTCTATTTACCACACCTTTCTTCCGGGAAAGGTGACCGCGACGGCGGGAAGTATCATCAACAATACGGCGCTTGAAAATAAATTCGCGCTGGAGAACGCCGCATACATTTCGCACGAAATTGAAATGATACCCGGGGTGAAAGTAAACTACGGATTGAGGTTCTCGGTCTTTAGCCTGCTTGGTCCGGCTCATCTGTATAATTATGACGAGTATGGAAATGTTGCCGATACATTGACATACGGTTCAGGCAGTGTCGTAAAAACGTACAATTCTCTGGAACCGAGATTTGCAATAAACCTTCTGTTGAACGACGAAAGTTCTCTGAAAACTTCCTATACCCGTACAACGCAATATCTTCACCTTCTTTCGAATTCCACAACAACAAACCCAAGCGATGTGTGGGTGCCAAGCACGAATAATGTAAAGCCGCAATTTGCCGATCAGGTCGATGCCGGGTACTTTAGAAATTTTCTTGATAATGAATATGAAGCATCTTTTGAGTTGTATTATAAACGCATGCAGAATGTGATCGATTATAAAAATGGTGCCGACCTGCAAATCAATCCGACGGTGGAAGCCCTCCTCTTATACGGCACCGCCAGAAGTTACGGCGCCGAATTGCTTGTTCGAAAACGCGCAGGCCGGCTGAGCGGCTGGATTGCATATACACTTTCAAAAACAGAAGAACAATTTGATCAGATCAACGATGGTAATCCATTCCCGGCCCGGCAGGACAGAACACATGACATATCAATTGTGGCGATGTATAATTATAACAGCGATTGGAATTTTTCAGCAACCTGGGTCTATAATACAGGCAATGCTGTAACGTTCCCGAGCGGAAATTACTGGCTGGACGGCAGGCTGGTTCCGTATTATACCGAGCGGAATGGCTATCGTATGCCGGCGTATCATCGATTAGATCTTTCCGCTACATGGACATTGGGACCGCATTCCAATCTGAATTTCTCTCTCTATAATGCTTATAATCGGATGAACCCCTATGCTATCAATTTTCAACAAGATCCTAATGATCCGAACAAGACACAGGCAGTGCAGACTACATTCTTCCCGATCATACCATCGGTCACATATAATTTCAATTTTTAAGAGCCGCGAAGGATTGAATCTCTATGAAAATGGAAAATAGTACATGGATACCGCCGGCACTATTTATTCTGTTAGGTATTGCTTTGAATTCATGCCAGGAGGTCGTGTCAGTCGATCTCAACAAAGCTGATCCGCACATTGTCATTGAAGGCATCATTTCGGATCAACCAGGTCCGTATGCTGTTACAGTAAGTAAGACAGGTAATTACTTCGAATCATCGCTTTATTTTCCACCGGTGGTCGGGGCTCAGATTGTTATAACGGATGATGCTGGACAGCGGGATACACTGAAAGAAGGTAACCAAGGAACCTATGTCTCCACAACCCTGAAGGGACTCACAGGTAGGACCTATTCCATGTCTGTGATAAGCGAAGGGAAGACATACACCGCCTCATCCTATATGCCGGTGAAAATATTACTTGATTCAGTATATGCAGTAAAGAGAACCGGATTTCGCTCAGAGCCAGGATACGATATTTATGTGATGTTCAAAGATCCACCCGAACCCGGCAACTATTACCGTTTGAATGCGAGGTCGAGCACATTGATCCCTGCAGATTCGATTGACGGCCGTCGCTATCGACTTTATACCGATAAACTGACAAACGGGAATGAAATGACAGAGAGAATCCGGGCGGGTGGAAAAGTGCAGAGCGGGGATACGATTACATTGGAGTTGCTTTCTATTGATAAGGCAGCGTACGATTACTTTAGTACTCTGAGAGATATTCTCTCATCAGACCGAAGTCCGACATCTCTGTCTCCGGCTAATCCTAATACGAATCTAACGAATGGCTCATTAGGATATTTTGCTGCGTTCGCTATGGATACAAAGAAGATTATTATTCCTTAAGATAATGTTATTAGGGGCTGTACTTCATTTACACTGCTTTTCTCGTCGGTAATTTAGATCTTTTTCTCAAAATCTTGCCTGACTCTTTCTGAACCATTTATCAGCTTTTCATATCTGTTTATTCATGAAACAAACTCTGAACGGTAAATGAGGAAATACTTTTATTCCCGTTTCTTTAAATCCTTGCTTTAAGTACCAATATTTTAGTCTCGTGTTTGAATCTATCAATGCAATTGAAATCCATTTGCCGCCATTCCCTCTAATCATGTTAGTTGCAAACTCCATCATTTTTATGCCATAGCCCTGATTTCTATATTCTGGAATGACAGAGACTTTTTCAATGTAAAATGTATCAACTTCCTTTTTTGATTTTTCAATTGCTATACACCCTATTCCTTTATCATTTATTGTCAATTGGTACAATTCTATTCCTTTGTCTAATTGTGTCTTTAAAGCTTGTTCATCAATGAATGCACTGTTTGTAGGATTGTTTGCTTTCGTAAATCCAAACTCCGCTGCTACGGTACCATGAGCTTTATTTAAAACTTTTACTGCTTTTGATAAATCATGATTCGCGTGAATACGAACATATTCCATCTTACATCCCTTCATCATAATATAGATACAACCTCACAGACCGGACATGAGAGTTGCTGATTGTATTGTGGCCACCGAAAAAGGATTACTGAGTTTTCTTCTGTAATGTGTCTTTCTCTTTCATCAATAAAGGTCTATCATCTTGCCATAATTTCAGGTCGTCCAATTTCGTTTTCTTATTCTCTGTTTTCTTCACCCGAGCTTTTTGTCTACGAGTCTGTTTTAAAGGCGCTTGCTGTTTCGTGCCAGCAGAATCAATCTGAATACTATTTTGTGTTCTCTGTTGGGCTGAAACATATCCTGAAAATGAGTAAAGAAAACATAAACACAACGCAATCGTCAGTACTTTTTTCATAGCATGAACTCCTGCTGATGGCGATTTAACAGAACTTGATTAATTGTTTTTAGTGACGAATTCCTTATGCTCGTCGTTCTTGTGAGAATGATGTGTATTTTGACTTTCCTTAAACACACCAACCACTCCTGATATAATCATAACAGCTCCTAACAAAGTCCAAAGCGTGATCGGTTCGCTGAGTATGAGCCACCCCAGAAAAAGTGCAATCATGGGATTCACATAGCTATAAGTAAACAGGACTTTCGTAGGAAGGATTTGCAGCGCGCGCGTAAAAGAGGCAATAGCGATCACCGAACCAAAAACTACCAAATATGCAAAAGCCATCCATGCAGAAGGAAGAGGCGCTGGTCGGGGTTCGCCGGTTAAATAACTCAGGACCAGAAAACCCGGCAGTGCAAAAATTTGCTGATAGCCGGCAGTCACACGAGCACTGAGGTGTATGCCATGACGCCGCTGCAGGAGCGAGCCGCTTCCCCAGCACAGGGAAGCAAAAAACAGCGCTGCAATAGAGAGAATATCGGCATGAACACCGCCGGCGAGCACGGGATAACTAAGAAAGCCTGTACCGCAAAAACCCAACAATAATGAGCAAGCTAATAAGAGGGAAGGGGCTCGCCGCTCAATCACCGATTCCAGCGCTGCTACCCAAAGCGGGGTAGAGGCAACGAGCAATGCTGCCAGGGCTGAATGAATTCGCTGTTCTGCCCAGTTCACCAATCCGTTGCCGCCGATCCAAAGCATTGCGCCCGTAACAGCCAGAAGGAGAGCGTCTTTACGATCAAGCTTCAGTTGTTCCCCTTTGCTTTTTGCCCAGACCAATAGGAGCAATCCGCCAATGACTGTGCGCCCTGCAGCCATGAGAAACGGGGGAAAGCCGGATCCTTCACGTACCGCAATGCGGATAGCTAAGTACGTGCTTCCCCAAACAAGATAAACTACAAAAAGATTCAGCAGCCCTTCCCAGGCAAGAATTCCGGTGGTTCTGGAAGCAAAGCCGCCTTCTTGGCTCCTTGTCATTTTTTCCATTTGCTATAATTCATTTTTGTAACTTTTGAGCCGATGGCTCATAAGCCTCTGGCTTACAATTTTGCACTTAACCTTTACGCAGCATATTTTACGTGGTGAGCCTGCCCCGTGTTCTTTCACCGGATTCATTCTGTCTGCCTCAATGAAGTCTGTTTCTCAATACGCAGTCAAATCTGCTTGGGTTGCAGGTTAGACGGTTGTCTTATCTTTTATAGGATAAAGTTTGCTTACTAGTACACCATATATACAAAACTCAAATAAACCGAAAACAAACCAGGTGAACGCAAGAGATGCTGGAATCGGGTATAAAATATATTGATTAAGATCAACCAACGTTCCCGCAAGAAGGCCAAAAAACAATCCATGTCTCAGGCCATCATAGAGATTCCCGCGTTTTGCGGTATATGCGTAGCTCCATACAAACAGCACCGATAAAACCACCGTGACAAGTAACGATAAAGAGAGACTTCGTTGAGATTCTGGCCGACCGATGGTATTGAGTATTGAATCTGCTTCATGGAGGATAACAAGGTGAACGATTCCATTCCACATTAAGGCAAACACAATGATAGTGATTGCAGCAAGAAAGAAGCGTTTAAAGTTTATCATAAATTTCCTCCTAGGCCGCCCAACGGCCAGCAGCCTCATAATGTAATCCCGCTATGTCCGTCTCGACTCTGTCGAGACGAGACCCCGACGAAGTTGCTTTCGAATGTATGCGGGGCTCATCCGGTCAGCTTGTCCCAAAGGGATCCCCCAAAGGGGCAGGCTTTCGGGAAGCGCCTCGGTTAGGCGGCGTACGCTTATAAATCAGAATAATATGTTACACAAATAAATGCTTGCTTCTTGAATTTAGAATACGCAATGATCCGGTTGATTCCCTCACCAAGCACATAGTGAAAACCGATTAGTGTCGAATCACCGGACACATTATTCCATTCAGGAGAGAACTGAATGTGTGTGTCTATAGTTCCGATAGGGAAAGTAGATAATGGCCGGAAGTGCTCATCATCAAAAAAATGTGAAATGTGTCCTTTGATTAGTGTGCGATGAACTTCGGACAATGTGCTGGAATCCGAATCTTCATCTACATCATAGTAGATCAATTCTTTGGACGAAAACGCGTCCTGCCAGAGAGTGTCACCTTGATGGTTTAGGATAATGAAAATCATTTGTGTATTTAGAAGATCTACACCCTGTCCTTCTAAAATAAATGTATCATCTTCATCGTGGGATGAGAACAGCACTTGCCTAGTAACATGCGGCACAGAATTATCCGTACTGCAGGAAAGGATTGTAAGACAATAGATAATGAAAAGATATCGCATAAATATTATTGTTCACGCCGCCTAACGGATGGGAGACGAGCAAAAGAAAATGTGTATACATCTATTAGAGGTATTTTATGATCATTCATATATTTGCAGAAGTCCTATGTTCTGGGTTCCCGCTTTTTCCGAAGGAATGCATTTGGTATGCGGAAATGACATGGATTCAAAGTTTCTTTTTCTCTTTCTCCCACTCGCACAGAGATTCCACATAATCTGCTGATCCATCTCTCAGCCATCCATCCATCTGTGCCGGTTCTTTTAATTGCTGGCCGCGTGCTCGTGGAACTGCAATGTAGGAACATCGGAATTCCGGCAAGGTTGTCATATCTCCCCAAAGTTTTTCGTATTGAAGGGTAGGATAAATATCTTCCTGTCCCATACCCCAGCGCTTCTTAACGTTCTTGAGCGTGATATATGTAGGCATACGTGATGCAACCGAACGCATCGCTTCTGTTACTTTCCTTTGATCATCCAGGTCGGACCGAGAAAGTCCAAACACATTGAGCATCTGATCGAGATCGATCCAGTATGTAGCTGAATTGTAGTAGGAGAGAATGAATTCATACTCTTCACGGGGAAGTGCGAGTCCCTCGATCAGCCGGAGTCTTCCATCGACGTTTGCCAATCCGCCGCCGCGATCTTCCAATCGGCGCGTAATAACTTCCACAGTCATTCCGGCTTTACTTTCGATGTGCCGTCCAAGAATACCGGGATCAAGATTTGCACCCATGGTGTCTATGTTGTGCATAAGGATATGTTTGAGCCGGGGATGTGTTTTCAGCAGCCGCGAAAGAGTGCCGTTGCGAAAGAGGTTGGGAATTTCGTACCAATGCCCTACAGGATTGAGGCATTGAAGTGGAAGATTATCGGTGTAATCGTTTGCCTCGCCGCTCCGTTGCGCCCAATCCATCAATGACGTATGGAGGCTTTCAAGCACCTTCTGTGCTTGTTCATCGAGAAGCTGCTGCGGCATTTCCTGCCAAGCGAATCTCAGGTCCCGAATTGTGGGAATCAAACGTAATCCGATACTGCTTCCGTGCGAGAGAAGAACTTCACCTTCATAACCGTACTGGTCCTCATCTTCCATGGACTGCCTGATGGCATCGTGCGTGAGATATCCCGTTGAAATAATATGAGGAATAGCGGTACCAAACTTCTGCATCGTGCGGCGGCTTTTTGCCAGATGTGTTTCGATAAACGTCCGGTGCGCTCCGCCTATCCGGCAGAACGGATTGAGCGCCTTGACTGTCCCTGCGCCTTTTGTCCATCTGCTCCCGGCACCGGCGGCGGGAGTGAATACTGCCACTGTTCCGGATGCAAGCGCCTGAGATCCGATGGAAGTATAGTGCGACGAGGATTGCTGCGACATATCGAAGACATCATTTTCGTTCACATCGGCAATCGTCGTATTTACAGGCAGACGGTTTTGTGAAAGTCCGATACGGCCGCTGCGCAAATCTGTTTTTATTCTTTCATGCTGAATCCTGTCGAATCCATACCGCTCAAGCAATTCCTCCAGCGCATGGAGGTACGTTGTCTGTGTGCCGCCCTCCGGCAAAATACGGTCAAAAATTTGCTGCAGCATTCCTTCAAGTGCAGGATGTGTCCTGCTCACGAAAGAAAAATGTTCCAGTTCATTCCGTTGCGTGAGTGTAATTGTCCGCGGGTCCCGACGAAGCAATAACGGGACGGTGAGAGAGTAATAGAGCCGGGGCATCAATGTTTCTTCACCGAAAAGAAGTTCTGCCCATGAACCTTTTTCGTTGATGGTAAAATCATAAACGACTGGATCCATAGCGAATGGTATGCCATGTTCACGCCGTTTTTTTTCAGATCTCATAATATCCTGCAACCGGCTCTGAGCTTCGCGTGTACGGGATGGTTGGAAAAGGAATCCCATACCTCCGCCGGACATTCCGCCAAGCATCCAGAATCCCCAGAAATCTTTTCCGAATTCCGCTTCAACGCGTGCGATGATGGATTCCGTATACAGGTTTGTCGCCCAGGGAATGATGGTCTGTATCGGGCCGAGAAAATTCTCATGCGTGGATGTGCCTAACGCCTGTATATCTCCGCTCTTCAGTTGTGTAACAATCTGGTCGAACAACGAAAGAGCCTGCTGACGTCCCTTCCATTCAATTTCTGAACGGAGCAAATAACGCTCGGTGACCATTTCTAAAATCGGTCCCACGTCTTGTGCCATACCGCCATGAACAAGAACAAGACTTTCCTGAAGCTGTCGGCGCGTCAGTGCGGAGACATCATCATTCGTAAGAATTGTATGCCGGGGGAGCAAGCATCCGCGGCTGATGCCATATTCGATATCGCCTTCTGCACTGGTTACTCCTTGAATCAGTTTGATGCCTGGCCAGACACCTCCGGAATCCTGCCAGCCGCCGCCTGATCCGCCAAGCCATTCACCAAGGATGGCTCGCGCTGCAACAATGCGGCGTTCGCTTTCAGTCAATGAACCGGTGAGCGAAGAAGTTTGCCCCGTGGCGCGCATGCAAACGGCTATGATAGAACTGAGCAGTGTAGTCGAAACGGCAAGACGTGATCCCTTGGGAATTTCATTGACCTGGCTAACAATTTCTATTCCTAAACCCGGACCCGCTAATCGTGACAACAAATCGGAAAGACATTGATGTGCACCTTCCATACTGGGGGGCACAATGCCCGAAGCAATCACTGCCGCCTTGAGCAACCCGAGATAGTCTGCTGCATAATCAAATACTTGAGAAAACGAAGTGATTTCAGTGACTGCTCCAAGATCTGTGCTGACAAGACGGATGACCGGTGTATCAATAATTCTAAAATAAACTTCCACCGGAGGGCGGGGAACAGTTTGAGAATCGCGATCCTTCACAGAGAGGTCGATAGATATGTTGAGAACACGGGCACCTTCGGGATAATCCATTCCCAAAAAGAAAATATCGCTCCAGCCGCTGTGCGATAAATCCATGCGCACAGGAGTTTGTTCATGAAGGATCGGAAAAAGCGCATTGGTTTTTTGGAGCAGGGAAGAAGCGATACGCAGCGGATGGTCCGAAGGATGTCCTGCTCTGAACATCCATTGATTTCCGCGAACCGAGCGAACGCTTGCCCGCACTTGATTTGCCAGTGTCTGAAAACCAAGACTCCGGTATGCGGCGGCTAATGCACTGGAAATACCGTCGTGAGGCCCGCTGTTTTGCTGTTCAGAAAGAAATCTCTGAATGGCCTCCTCGAAACGACGATGTAAAAGATCCTCATACCCATCGAATGGAATAAGTCCCCGTAATGGCAATCCTTTTTTGGTCGGAATATGGAAACGGTGAATCGCATACAGGAAGAACAATGCCCGTACTTGTTCGTAGAGATTTGAGCTTGTGCGGCGAAAGTCTTCAAGAGATCTGCATTCATCAAGCAATTGCTCAAGCGATGCCGCATGACAAAAAGTATCGAGTGCCTGGTTGCGGACTTCGCTGTCCTCTGCCGTGATAAGGGCAGTCAGCTTGCTCATTCTTTAACTCCTTTCGCCTGCATGGTGTTCACGGAGCAACAGCATTTCCATCAGTATCGCAATAACTTCATCGCGATCCTCTCCGTTGAGCGCAAGGGCAAGTTGTGCATTCAAGAGTCCGTATTTGACACCAACATTGTACCGATAATCATTCATCTCGAGTGCGAGGTATTTTTCTTTTTGTGCTAATTCGTGCAGGGCATTTGAAATTGTAGGAAGATTCGAATTATTATTTTTCTTGAATTCATCATTCAGAATTTCCATCACTGCCGGCGTTAAGACATGAATGCCGAAGAAGCAGAGATAGTACCCTGTGCGAAGTCCCGGTACAATCAATCGCTGTTCTGCTTCGGTGGGCGTAGGTTTCTCGATGACATGCTCAATGACGTAGAGATCATTTCTGCCTTGAATACGTTTGCCGCTGATTGCTCCAAAATTCGGAAGAAGCCCTTCACGTGTGGCTTGAACTGCAGAAACGGCACATGATTCTGCTTCTGCGGTTTCCACGACACGCTGCGCGCATCCTTTTTCCATTCTGCTCACATATAAATGATCGCCGATAAGATGGAGAAACGATTCCCCTTTTGTAAAATCTTTTGCACACCAAACGGCATGACCATATCCGCGGGGTTCTTTCTGGTACACGAAAGACAGATGGTTGGCATGGTCGCCCGCAACAGAACGAAACGCAGTCTCGTCGTCGGGATGAATGATGAGACAAATATCTTTAATTCCCGCCCGCACGACCTCCTCGATAATCACGCTGAGAACGGATTTTTGCTGACCATCACGATCGATGAGTGTCTGGAGAGGCAGGTTTCTCTGTCCTTTGCCTGCTGCCGTGATCACTGCCTTAGTAATTTTCATGGAGTATTCCTTTGTATCAAATACGAGAAAACAGGGAATTTCCATCCCGGTTTTGATATTCAAAATATTGTTCAAAGTACAAAATTATAAAACGCCTTCACAGAGAAATTTAGTATCCCATATTCCGTTGAACTCATTCCCGCTCGCCTCCCATACTTTGTTTTGGAATCAGAAGTCATGTCGATGATGTTATGAGAGAGAATATCATAAACATAAGAAATATTTTTATGAATGCCACGTAAAACGCTAGTGTCTCAATTTAGTGCGGTCAGGACTTACGTCCTGACCGATTCTATTGAATGTCAGGAAGAAATTCCTGACATCACTAACCGACTATGTTAAATTGAGAAACTACTCTCAAAACAGAGCATTTTGCCGGTGTTGATATTTCGTCAGGAGAGATTCTCACTTGAAGAGTTGGAAGGCATCATACGGCCTTGATGGATGGGAACTAAGAATAATTCATCAAGAAAGAGGGATCACGTTTCGTAATCAAAGAAATCGGCGGACAGCCGCAGGTTTCTCCCTGAAGCCTGCGGCTGTACGATCCTTGTCGTACCTAAATGTGTCCGCCGAAAAGAATAACTGCATTGAACGATGATTTGATTACGTGTTCACCGGGTGAACACGTCAGATGGAAATGACGCTCATGACATCTTTTTTACATCATTTCCCCTCTCCGTATCGTCCAGAGATCGTCGGCAAGATTGCGGCTTGCAAGATACTCATACGGGATTGTAAAATATCCTTTCTGTCCCCAATCGGTTCCCCACGAGTTCCGGACAATGAATCGTCTTTCCTCGTCATTATATCCAACGGCGAGCACCGCATGACCGCCGAGTGAGCGTTCGCTCGGCTGGGGCATTTGCACAATACCGTTGCGGGCAACTTCCTGCGACTCGAAACTTTCATACACAGTGAAACCGAATACAAACGGAAAACCATCAGCAAGGCATGTCCTCATGTCATCGAGCGTAAGAATGCGATGGTACGAAGTGATTTGGCGCTTCAGCGCCTCTTTGTAACACGCCGCGCCCGGCTTCGCTGCGAATTTTGAAATGATGTACGGCCAGCGTGTTTCCGAACACACTCCCTGGTTCTTCAACGTTTTTATTCCATCGCGTATCATTGCCCCTGCATCCGATTTGATAGTTCCTTCCAGAGCCCGTTCATTATAATAGATAAATAATCTGCTCGCATCTACAAATGGAACACCGTTCTTTCGTTCGAGAAATTCTATTGCACCGGCAAGAGCGTTGCCCGTGCAGCTTCCAAGATTGCCCTGGTCTTCAATCGTCGGACATGTGGGGCGCAAGTCTATATGTGGTGGAATCGCTATGGTAGGACGCACTGCACTGTAAAGAAAATCCCGCTGATCGGGCACATCAGGAATCCAGCCATATCGGAGTTTCTTCACTGCCTTGGATTTTGTGTGTCTCTCAGATTTGCGTTGTGCCATGGTATCCTCTTTTGATGGTGGTGGTAAGAAGGAGAAGTGAAGTAATTCCCGTCTCCCTTGATAAAAGCAACTGGGTCTGCGAGGCAGTTTATTTTTCCACGAGTTTCATTCATGGTAGGCAAGGGAGGTCTGCGGCTGTCTATGAGTGTTGGAAGAATCGATTACACGCGTTACAATCTTAAACTATCGATTTACGTTGTCCGTTATATTTGAATTCACTGAGCACGTTGCTTGTATGGCCAAACCGCATTTCTGCCATTCTAACGATGACTTCTTTTACAATTTTAAGTTCACGTACTTCGTCAAGGAAATCAACTTTATTTCCCAGCGAAGTATAGTTATGCGCGGCAACGCGCGTAATGAGAACGCGCATGAGATGAATCTCCTCATCGCTCACGCCAACTTCCGAAAGTTCTGCGGCATGCTGACGTGTGGCTTGTAGTACTGTAGATGCTTCGTGAAGAATCATATCAACAGACATTTGATTGTTTTCCTCTTTCATATTTTTCAGCATCAGTCCCGATATCCGTGCGTATGGATATTGAGCGCCGAAGGCGGGTTTGGATTCTTGTATGTGCATTGTCATAGTATTATGAAAAAACGCTTTCTATAAACTTCATGGTTCTTGTTCAGAGTTATAAAACCTTGCAACCCAATATACGTCGGAGACGTATTGAAAAGCAATTATTCCCCATGTCGTATTTTAACAAGCACGTTGTCGTAATTATATTATGCATATTATTGAATGGCCGGAATAAAAAGTTCGTCACCTGTTGCCTGCATCATTGCCCGCTTGCATCAAGCCGTAGAGAAAGGAATATGGAATCATACTAATAACTATATTGCTTTATTAAATTACATAGAGTGCGCAACATCACATATCGCATAGACAGAAACGTACAGCATAATTTTACGATTCTAAGCCATATTGTGAACAAATTATCCACTGTTCGACATATCGGAATCGGCGAAAAAGGTTGAATAACATCAATAATCTCATATTAATAATACGCTGTGTATAACTTGGATGAGTCTGGAAGAAATCACTCGGCCGAATATTTCGATAAGAATTTTACTTTATAAGGTTGTATTAATCTTGTCAAAATACCTGTGTTTTTACGACAGACGCATGCACCAAAATCGCTACAAAGAACTTGTTAAAATACGACAGACAAATTGTCTATAATGGTGTAGCTTAATATGTAAATAACGGCAGGAAGACGTATCAAATTGTTCACGTTTTATGGTGAAATTTTGTAGGGACGTGATTCATCACGTCCAATTGATTGAAATATATTGGACTTAAATCTCAGAAAGGTCTACGATGTTTGAGAATTGTAAGTCGCAGCCAAGCCGATCCCCGCCGCATGAGTATCTATTGTTCACATGAGAAAATTTCTTGTCTATTAATAACTAACAAAAAATAAACCATTTTCTTAAGGAGATTTCAAATGTCTATAAAAAAATTTGTTACAGTTATCTCGATTCTAGCACTAAGTATTGTCTTGCTCATCATCTATCCATCAACCGATAAATCTGTGAATGCAGGACCATCGAAATCGATAAAAGATGTACCTTCTCTGGCAAACTTACACCGCATAACCGTTTCGTCGAACGATGTGCTTGTACATTATTTTGGAAAAGATGTTGTTGATAAAACCATGAAACAACCCGGCTGTGCTGGAGTTCGCATGTATTATGGCAAAAATGTAAACGGTAAATCCGGGTTCGTGATTGTTGGAATTGATAAGAACGGTAAAGATATGGTGCCAGTCGTAATTGCTGGTCCATTAGATGTATGTCCGCCCTATTGCGGTAATTAACAAAGTAAAATTGCAAGAGCGTGATTCATTTGCTATCTTTATAATAAAATGCGGTGGAATTGCAACTATGCTACCCAGTTGCATTTTAATTCGATTGTTGTAATGATTTTAATATGCAGAGCAGATGAATCAATATCCTTTATTAGTGTATATAGCTCTCTTTAGTTCAGTTTTACCGATCGGTGTAGGTATTTTAAAGATTAATGTCCTACAACATGGGTTGAAAATTCTGTTCTTTTTTCTAGTTTTTACTTTTGTTGCAGACGTTTATTTTTTACGGTTCGTCAAGGGGTATCAATTTACTCTTGGACTTCACCATGTGTATTATCTCGTAGAATTATTATTTATCATTTCTATTGTTACTGTTTGGCAAGAGTCACAGAGAATGAAAAGAATATTCCAAACAGTAATGTTTCTATACATACTATTTTGGATTATTGCAAAGTTAACTTTTGAACCCCTGGATGGATTATATTCAGTTACAGCAAGTGCGTCACAAGTTCTTCTCACTCTCAGTGCAGGATATACGTTGTTTGTGGTTATCGGGAATCGATTGCAACCCCTAATGAACTATCATCGTTTTTGGATACTCCTTTCGTTCGTGGTCTATTACGCAGGTACACTTATAACTATTGCCTTACGCGGAATTCTCATTCATTATTCAAAAGAGAATCTATTCCTTGTTACATCTATAGATTGGAATCTTAGAATTCTAATCAATATACTTTTCACAATTGGGTTCTTGTGTCCTCAGACCCAAAAATTATGATTATATCAATCTTTACTATCTCTGCAAAAATGTAATTCAATGTCACAGCAAACTACTACTTACGTCGCTTCAACGTATATTTTGGTTTTTTATAGTTAGGATGTTTAGTAATAACAATGTCAGTATGCATAGATGATGATACAATATCCGATTTTAATGTATATATCGATCTTCAGCGTTGCTTTACCGCTGTGTGTGGGAATTTCAAGAATGAGGATCTTGGGACGAGGGATGAATATCCTTCTTTATTATCTGATATTTGCATTTGCAGCAGACATGTATCTTAGGTACTTCGCAAAGGGATATCAATTAACTCTTGGGCTTAATCATGTTTATTATCTCATAGAATATATATTTATTATGTCTATTATAACTGTTTGGCAGGAAACGCTTCGGATAAAGAGATTATTTCAAGCTCTAATGTTGCTTTACATACTGTTTTGGATTATTGCAAAGTTTACCTTTGAACCTCTTACCGGATTATATTCTGTTATAGCAGGTACTTCACAGGGTCTACTCGTTATTAGCGCAGAATTCACGCTATTTGTTTTTATCAGGGATAGAATTCATCCAGTAATAAACCATTATCGCTTCTGGGTACTTCTTTCCTTTGTTATCTATTATGCAGGCACACTCTTGATTATTACTTCACGAGGAATGCTTCTTCATTATTCGACAGAAGCATTCTTCCTTGTTACTTCTATAGATTGGAGCCTCAAGATTCTTTTCAATATACTTTTCACAGTAGGGTTTTTGTGTCCTCAGACCAAAGCATAATACTTACTGCAATATTCAGTGTCACTGCAGTAGTGCTTGGGCTGTTTCTTTTTTTTGTGGTGATGATGGTGCGCAGTCATCGTAAAATTGAAGCCGCCCAGCGTGAACGACTGCGCCAAATGCAATTATTTTCAGAAAAACTTCAAGCGGCGCGGGAGGAAGAACAAAAACAGATTGCCCGCGAATTGCACGATGAACTCGGCGGCGCTCTTACAGGTATTAAGTACGATCTGCTCTGGTTGGGAAAACATACTGTCATGAAATCCAGCGTAAAAGAGCGGTACCAAGCTATACGGACTATGGTCGATACAACAACGAAAACTGTTCAGAGAATCTCTTCCGGATTGCGGCCTAAAATTTTGGACACTGTCGGATTAGCGGCGGCAGTGGAATGGCATATACGTGAATTCACAAAGCGAACTTCAATCGAGGTCAAGCTTCAACAACCAGATAACCTCCCGTCCTTGGATGATGCGAAGACGACCGGTGTGTATAGGATCATTCAAGAAGCATTGACCAATATAGCCCGTCATTCAGAAGCAACACGCGCTGAAGTTGCAATGCACTTGAATAACGGTGAACTTCGAGTGGCAATTACAGACAACGGTAAGGGCATTGACCAGGCGATGATTGTTCATCCTGAGTCATTGGGAATTTTGAGCATGCAGGAACGCGCCCGGATGTTGGGAGGTAAAATTGCATTCACAAGCAATCCCGGGAAAGGTACATGCGTTGTGTTGAGCGTTCAGATTCACGATGGAAGTCAATCAAAGGCGGCAATGGTGGAAAAGGAGGGGGGTCATTCTCTATGAGAGCGCTTATTGTCGATGATCATGAATTTACACGCGAAGGGATTGTTCACATTTTGACCGACAATTTTGATATTACAAAACTTGCACGAGCTGGGAACTACGATGAAGCCATGGAGCAAATAAAAAACAATAAATGGGATATAATTATTCTCGATGTCAATCTTCCAGGAAAAGGCGGTCTTGAAATTCTTAGAACGATTAGAATCATTGAATCGAAAGTGCCGGTATTGGTCTTGAGCATGGTTCCTGTGTCGCAGTATGCGCGCAGGATAGTACAAGCGGGAGCATCAGGATACTTAACAAAATCCGAGCCGGGTGAAGAGTTAATCAAAGCGGTACGAATGGTCGCACGGGGTATGAAATATTTCAGCCCGGAAGTCCAACAGGAACTTCCCGATATTATCGATGAAAGCATAGATAAGGCAAAACATCATAATTTATCCGATAGAGAGTTCGAAGTTTTACGAGGCCTGGCAGAAGGAAAAAGTTCCAAAGAAATTGCCGGAGAGTATAAGGTTTCTATTAATACAATCAACTCGTACCGTAAGCGTGTACTGCTGAAACTTCATGCAAGATCAAATATCGATCTTGTGAAATATGCTTATAAACATAAAATTGTAGAATAGGCACATTGTAAAATCCGATCACCGATCGCCTGCCTGCCGCAGGCAGGGATGTTACAGTTACGCGAACTGAGCGGCTATTCTATGTATCCAGATTCCAAGAATATTACTGCGTGCGGTGCACAAGCGTTGTCGAAGCTTGCGCGGTCGGCATAATAATCACCTCGGCAATTTGCACATGCGGTGGGCGTGTCGCAGCGTACAACACCGCGTCTGCAATATCGTCGGGCGTCAGCGGCGTCATATTCTGGTATGTTTTTTTTGCGCGTTCCTTGTCGCCATGGAAGCGCACTTCACTGAATTCTGTTTCTACCAATCCCGGATCAATAGTGCAAACGCGAATTTGTGTATCAACTAAATCCATCCGCATCCCTTTTGTCAGTGCATCAACGGCATGCTTGGAGGCGCAGTACACATTTCCGCCGGGATAAACATCATGACCAGCAATGGAACCGATATTAATGACTGTACCTTTCTTGCGCTCTACCATTCCTGGGAGTACTGTGCGGCTCACATAGAGCAGTCCCTTCACATTCGTGTCGATCATTTCCTCCCAGTCTTCAAAATTTCCTTCATATAGTTTATTCAGTCCGCGGCTTAGTCCGGCATTGTTGACAAGAATATCTATATTCTGCCACTCGACAGGAAGTTTTTTATAAAACTTTGTTACAGCGCGTTTGTTACGCACATCTAATTCATCAATAAATGTTTCAGTACTAAATTGTTTATTTAACTCTGTCGCAAGTTTTTCCAGTCGATTTTTTCGGCGGGCGGCGAGAATAAGTTTTGCACCGGCTTCGGCAAATGCACGCGCACAGGAACGTCCGATGCCGCTGCTGGCGCCGGTGATGAAAACAATAGAATCTGTAAGGTTTTTCATGCTGGGAGAATGTTAGATTTTAGATGTTAGGTGATATTGGGCAATTAGGTTCTTCCACGTAAGATTTTCCATCGATCGACGACTTCGTTACCCCTGGTGACATAGTAGTAGTCAAAGTTTGCTGCAGTGAGACATGCATGGTGTTCCAGGATTCTGATTTTATCACCGACGTTGAATCGTCCTTTGATGTGGTCTATCTGTTCGGCGACAATTTTTCCATGTTCCTGAGAGAGAGTCTGTAATTGTAAATCGATATGTGCAAATAATCGCTTGCGGTCATAATCTTCAAAAATTGCACCCATCCCCATGTCGTTTCGAAGATGGGTCGCACCAAGGTCCTTTGACAGCGCAAGCGCTCCGGCATCAGTAACAAAGAATTGCGCAGATGGTTGATGCGATATGACACTCGCCAGCACGGAGAGTGCACACTCGCCGACCGTACAAACCCCGAGCTGTGCCTGCGTATAATCATTGAAAACATAGTTGCCGGGTCGTATTTCGTTTACACCTTCCAGCGATTTTGCAAGTGTCATCGTCGGCGTTGATCCAACGCTGATGCATGGAACCTTGATGCCGTTCTTTTGCAAACGCTCGGCAAAACGCACCATCACCGACCGCTCTTCTTCAGCAATCTTTATGATTTCATCTTTTGAATTCGCCTGATACGAATGTCCCGCGTGCGCAAGTATACCGTCGAAGAACATTGAGCGGGAATCCGCAAGCGCCTGAGCGAGTTGTTCTGCTGTTTGCGAGTACGGATTGACACCAACCCGATGGCCGCCGCAATCGACTTTCAACCAGACATGCAGTCTGCCGCTATGCTGTGCAAAGACATGCTCCAGGTGTGAGATTGCATCGAGACTGTCGACAACGACGCGCAATGTAATTTTGGATGAAAGTTCGATGGCTTTTTCGGTATACGAAAAAGGAAACGGGAGTGCCCACGTGATGTCAGAGAATCCGTTTGCGGCAAATTGTTCTGCTTCGTAAAATGTTGAAACAGTGATTCCTTGGGCACCGAGGGCCAATTGCTGTTTGGCAATTTTAATGCATTTGTGCGTTTTCATGTGGGGGCGCAATGCAACTTTCATTTCACTTGCACGGTTTTGCATGCGCTTGAGGTTCTGATCGAGAATATCATAATCGAGCAGTAATGCCGGCGTTGGTAATTCATTGATGGTCATGTATGTATGCTGAAGAAAACTATTGTTAAGTCTGCTTCATTCATCTCCGTTTTATTAGTCTAAGGTAACAATTTTTTCCGATATCTCAATTCGCATGACACTCATTGCTTGGTTTTTGTTACTTACATCGCAATGAAAATTCTTCAACAAAGGAAGAATAATATGTCAAAATCCGGTATGTTCTATTCCCTTTGATTGATGAGAAATGAATGAGGGAGAAAGAGATCTTCTAAAAAATATTTCATACTGACGTCTTTGAGTGGATTATTTCATTTATGAAACTAATGTATTATTCTTTCGTCAAATGTATATAATTTATCGATAAATAATAACTATCCGAACAAATGGAAGAATGATGGAAATACTAATATCGAAACGACGGATGTGCCAATATTTATCATCATTATTACTATCGACGATGCCGATGCTGTTGATGCTGCTGACTGGATGCAGCGGCGGTCTTAAACTTACCAGTGATTGGCAGCAGGGCGAGATGAATTTTGACGGCAGTGATTCCGAGTGGCAGCGCGGATTATATTACGACAAGGAATCCGACATGGTCTATGGTGTGCGTAACGATGATAAACACGTCTACATTTTTCTGAAAACCCAAAATCGGTCCACGCAAATGCAAATTATGAGACAGGGCTTGACGGTTTGGTTTGATAGGGAAGATGGAAAGAATCAGACGTTTGGCATTAAATATCCGATGAGCCAGCACGAAGCACATGCCGGATTTTCTCCGGACACCAATGAAGAAAGATTTCCCTCGTTTCTTGACCAAGCATTTCCTGAATTGGAAATTATTGGTCCACGGAAGGAAGATATTCAACGGTTCTCACCGCTGGAAGCACCGGGTATTCGTGTAAAACTCGGCCGCACACGAGAGACATTAGTATATGAATTGCGTGTCCCATTAACGAAAACTTCTGAACATCCGTTTGCAATCGAGCCAATTTCGGGTCGCCGTATTGGAATTGAATTCGAAACAGGTGATTTCAAAGCAGAGCAAAGTAAAGGCGGCATGCGCATGGGAGGCGGACATGAACGCGGTGAACAAATGGGCGAAGAAAATTCTGGAGAAGAAAGCAGTCTTGGTGGTAGAAGACCTCGGGGTGGTGGAAATCAAGGCGGTCGGTTCGGTAACAGTGAAAAAACGAAACAGATGGAATTATGGCTCTCCGTTCAATTAGCTAAATTGACATCTTCATCTTACTAAGAGAGAGGCGGAAATAGATCACAGCATAATTTCTTATGTACGGGGCAACTTCTGTCGATCAGCAGACTCAACTTGCAACTCTTCCTTCTTCTCGTTAAGTTTCTACCGAACAATGTACGGCTCGCCTTATGCTTAAGACAAAGACTATTACAATCCTTGCTTTTTGCCTCCTGTTTTTATGCGCCGATTGCCAATCGCAAGAAAATAAATTCGACCGACAGCCCGCTGTTGCAGGATCGTTCTACCCAGCCAAGCAGGAAGAACTCACTGCAGCACTGAAGCAGCTCTTTACCAATGCTGTCCCATCAAAAGATATTCACAATGTTATTGCCATTATTTCTCCCCACGCGGGATATGTTTTCTCCGGAGAAATTGCAGCATCGGCGTTTAACCAGATTGATACGGCGAAAAAATACGAAAATATCTTCGTCCTCGGTTCGAGCCACCACATCGCTTTTGAAGGTGCGTCGATTTACTCGCAGGGCGATTTTATAACGCCGCTTGGCACGGTGAAAGTGAACACCGAACTTGCCGATCAGCTTATCAAGAACTACAGTATTTTCTCCAATCGAACGGATGCACATGCCCGCGAGCACAGTTTGGAAGTACAGCTTCCTTTTCTTCAATATCGATTGAAGAAGGAATTTAAGATCGTTCCAATTGTTCTTGGAACGCAATCGCCGGAAACCTGCCGTCATATTGCCGATGCATTGCGGCCATACTTGAATGCGAAGAACCTTTTTGTCATCAGCACCGACTTCTCGCACTATCCATCATACAGTGATGCAAAGAAGATCGATAAAGCAACAGCCGATGCAATTCTCGCAAATTCACCAGAAAACCTCGTTCGCTCAATGGCGAGTTACGAACAGAAAGGTATTTCCAATCTCGCAACCTGCCTTTGCGGTTGGACGAGTGTGTTGACATTGCTTTACATGACGGAAGGAAATGCGGATGTTGCCTTTACTCATGTCCAATATAAAAACTCCGGTGATGCGGAATACGGCGAAAAGAATCGTGTCGTTGGCTACAATGCAATTGCTATTTCGATAAAAGAGAAGAAGGGACGATCGGAATTTAAACTTACTGATAAAGACAAGAAAGATCTGCTGACGATTGCACGTAGCACAGTTACGCAATATGTGAAGAATAACACGAAACCTGAAATGGACGAGAAGAATCTTTCACCAATATTAAAAACAAACTGCGGAGCGTTTGTAACCTTGAAAAAGTATGGCAATTTGCGCGGATGCATTGGACGCTTCGATGCAAGCGAGCCGCTTTATCAAGTTGTGCAGGAGATGGCAATCGCATCGTCAACACAAGATTCTCGATTTTCGCCTGTTGAATTAAACGAAATTCCTGAACTTGAAATAGAAATTTCCGTGCTCACACCGATGCGGCGCATCGATTCTATCGATGAATTTGAACTTGGCAAACACGGTATTTATATTCGAAAAGGCTACCGCTCCGGAACATTCCTGCCGCAGGTGGCAGCAGAAACCGGCTGGACAAAAGAAGAATTCCTGGGTCACTGTGCTCAGGACAAAGCAGGTATCGGCTGGAATGGCTGGAAGGATGCTGAGTTATTCGTGTACGAAGCATTAGTGTTTGGAGAGGAGAAGTAGTAGCAAATTGCGAATAATTAATTGTATGAGTTAATGGAAGAAAAATAAAATATGTGGAGGGAAAAACCGATAAATCGGTTTATTAGCAAATGTCAAATATTCATAGCACCACGATTAATCGTGGTGCTATGGCATCAATGAACAATAAGAAAACCATTTCAATGATTTCAGGGGGGATCATGCTCCATTCCTATGTCAAAGTCTATGTGCATTTTGTGTGGTCAACGAAAAATCGCGATCCCTTTCTTGACAATCAAGTACGTCCCAATGTTCATCGGCATATCCTTGAGTATGCACAGACAAAAAGAATATCCATCGACACAATAGGAGTTCAGAAAGAACATATACATGTTTTTATTTCCATGAGGAGCGATCAGAACATTGACGATGTTGCAAAACTTCTCAAGGGAGAATCGTCGCATTGGATAAACTCAGAAAACTTCATTAAACCGAAGTTTAGTTGGCAGCGTGGATTCGGAGCTTTCTCTATAAGCCCATCTCATGTAGAAGCCGTGAGATCCTATATTAACAATCAAGATGAACATCATCGGAAGAAATCATATATCGAAGAAGTTGCAGATTTGTTGATGAAATATGGATACAATAAGGATGAGATGAAAAAACAACACGAGTAATTCCGTATTCTTTAGAAAATGATTCTTTGTTAGGTAGAGAGCACATTTTGAACCGAGTAGTATTGGTGGAATCAACAAAACAAAATAGTATTACCAAGCGCGAGTTTCTCCGCCGGTGCGCTTTCTGTACCGGTGGACTTGCTCTCGGTGCATACAATACAAATTGGTTTTCGCTTCCATCGAGCATCGATTTAGGAAAGTGGAGTAAGGAGGCGTTCTTTTATAGAAAGACAGCCGATGGATTGCAGTGCGAAAAATGTCCCCAAGGCTGTTTGTTGCTGAACGACGGCGATGTTGGTTTTTGCAGAAGTCGTGTTGCGAGCAACGGGAAAATGTATACCATTGCTTATGGTAATCCATGCGCTGTCCATATCGATCCAATCGAGAAAAAACCATTCTTCCATTTTCTGCCAGCGACACGCGCCTTCTCCATCGCCGCCGCAGGATGCAACTTCCGATGTCTCAATTGTCAGAACTGGCAAATCTCGCAAGTGAGTCCGAAAGAATCCGACAATATTGACTTGATGCCAGAAGAAGTTATCAAAGCGTGCATGAATTCCGGTTCTGAATCTATCGCATACACCTATTCCGAACCGACAACATTCTACGAATACGCATACGATACAGCAAAGCTGGCACGCAGTAAAAAGATTTGCAACCTGTTAAAGTCGAATGGGTACATCAACGAAAAACCTTTGCGGCAACTGTGCAATGTGCTTGATGCGGCAAATATCGATCTGAAAATATTCGATGAGGAAATTTATAAAAAACTCAGCTCTGGTAAACTTGCACCGGTGCTCAGAACGTTAAAAGTACTGCGCGAAGAAGGCGTTTGGTTAGAGATTACGAATCTTGTTATTCCAACATGGACAGATAATTTCGATACCATCAAACGAATGTGCGAGTGGCTGTGTACCAACGGTTTATCTGATGCGCCGCTGCACTTCAGCCGATTCACGCCGCTTTACAAACTTAGTCAACTGCCATCCACGCCTACCACAACGCTCGAAAAAGCGTACACTGTTGCATCAAAATCTGGGATACAATATATTTATTTAGGGAACGTTGCCGGCCATTGGGCAGAAAACACCTGCTGTTACAGGTGCAAGAAGATCATTGTCGAACGAAGCGCATACACCATTCTTGCAAATCATGTAGTAAAAGGGAAGTGCGGGTTCTGCGGAGAAAAAATCCCCGGCGTCTGGCGTTAATCAAGTTTTTTTCTATCTTTTATGTATGTCAAAATCCCAAAGTTGCAAAGGAATAAACAGGTTATTCTCTTGGCTACCTTGGCGTTCTTAGCGGTTCATATTACTTTGAAGAAAGGATTTGTAAATGGCAACACCCGAATTAGTTTATTTTGACGGCAAGATAGTTCCATACAAAGATGCGAAAGTTGGAGTATTAACGCATGGATTGAATTACGGTACTGGAATATTCGGCGGCATCCGCGGCTACTGGAATGAAGAGGAGAAACAGATGTTTGTGTTCCGGCCGCTCGATCATTACAAGCGGTTTCTCGATTCCAGCAAACTGCTGCGTATGGAGCTTCCGTACACAAAAGAAAGTTTGACAGAAGCAACGCTTGAATTAATCCGAAAACAAAATTTCCGTGAGAATGTTTATATTCGCCCACTGGCATTCTATGGCGATGAGCTTATCGGCGTTCGTTTGCACAACTTAACACCACGCATGGCAATTGCGGCGGTTCCCTTCGGGAAATATATAGAGCAAGAAGAGGGCGCGCACGTGACGATTTCTTCCTGGTGGCGTGTGGAGGATAATATGATTCCTGCGCGGGGTAAAATAGTTGGTGCGTACGTTAATTCCGCACTCTCCAAAACCGATGCACAGCTTTCCGGATTTGACGAAGCGATTGTGCTGAGCCAGAATGGCCACGTGTCCGAAGGTTCTGCAGAAAACATTTTCATGGTGAAGAACGGCGTTTTCATAACACCGCCGGTGACGGAAAATATTTTAGAAGGTATTGTGCGCCGGACGTTCATTCAGTTGATACAAGACGAATTGGGAATGCAGGTGCAGGAACGTTCCATCGACCGGACGGAATTGTTTCTTGCGGATGAACTCTTTTTTGGCGGGACCGGCGTTCAATTAGTTTCTATCACAAAAATCGATCATCGTCTCATTGCTGATGGAAAGATGGGACCACTTACGCTTAAATTACGCGATCTATTTTTTGATGTTGTGTTTGGCAGAACGGCAAAGTACCGCAATTGGTGCTTGCCTGTATATAAAAAGTAGCAATGACATTGTTTCGCGAAATGAATCGAAAGCCCGGGAGTAAATTACTCAGCGGGCTTTTGTTCTCTAAAACAGATTCAAATTTTTCACGCTCAAAACAACTATCCCTTTTTTATATAGGCTTCAGTTCTATCCTCTCGCAGATTCTTCTCGTCCGGGAATTCCTTGTCAGCTTCTATGGCAACGAATTAAGCATCGGAATCATCTTCGCGTGCTGGTTGGTGTGGATCGGTCTCGGGAGTGCATTCGGAAATTTTGTAGTCAATCACAACCGAAATGTCTCCCGCCTCTTTCTCGTTGGTATTGCTGTAACGCCGCTCGTAACGTTTGTGCAAATTCTCGCGGTAAAATTTGTTCGTGTATTTCTCCCCACAACTACCGGTGAATTTCTTTCAATGCTTGATCTGTTTGGATTTTCATTTGTTGTTCTTAGTATCGGATGTTTTTTATGGGGAATGCTTTTCACGCTTGGCGCAAAGTCATTGACTTCAGAAAACGATGAACTCTGGCTTGGTGTGAACAAAGCGTATGTGCTTGAATCATTCGGAAGTGTTGTTGGCGGATTATTGTTTTCTTTCGTTTTTGCGGTACTGTTTTCGACGCTGCAAATTGTCTTTCTTATTGTTGTCATTGCCTGGGGCGAAGTGTTTTGGATTATGGTCTCTCCAAAAAAATGGTTCATAATGCTTTCCTTAGCCGTCATCATCATCGTATTCGTTGTTGTAGCCCGGCCTATTCGTTCGCTGGAAAATACAATTAATTCATATCAGTGGTCGTTCATAAACAGTAAGCTAACATTTGTCCGTTCTATTGACACGAAATATCAAAATCTCTCTCTATTGTACCTGGATAACCAGTCTACCGTCTTTGCCGACGGTAGACCCGCATATAACATTCCTAATGCGTACGATGCCGAACTCTTTACCCATCCAGTCATGATTCATCATTCCGATGCAAAGCGTGTGCTTGTTCTGGGCGGAGGATTCAATGGAGTGTTGAAGGAAGTCTTACGCTATTCGGTTCATGAGGTGCAATATGTTGAGATCGATCCCGCTCTTCTTCCGTTCGTCGAACCGGTCATGAATATTCAAGATCAACAAGCACTGCACGATTCGCGAGTGCACTTCATGAATGTGGATGGACGAGAACTGCTGCGCCGCAAACAGCATTCCTTCGATGTTATTTTAATGAATGTTGGTGAACCATCGACGGCAAGCTTAAATCGATTCTATACAGTGGAATTCTTTCAGCTCTGTTATCAATCACTCAATGGGAACGGTATTTTCGCTTTTTCATTTCCATCATCAACTGAATATCTTGCGGATGAATTAAAAAACTTGAACGCTTCTCTTTACCAAACATTTAACCATGTGTTCACGAACTCATTGATTGTTCCTGGAACACATGCAGTGCTCATGGGAACGACCAGCAGTACGCCGTTAATTTCGCAGCCGGATTCTCTTGCGCACCGTTATACCGCCGCTGGAATTTCTGCCGAATACTTTTCCAAATATATGTTTGCTGAATTGATGCCGCCGGACAGAATAAATTTTATTACAAACACCTTGGAATCCGCAAAGAATGTACGAATGAACACCGACGACAATCCTGTGACATATTATTATGATCTCTTACTTTGGAATAAATTTCTGCATGGAAGCAACCGGTTCCTTACATCCATGACGCGTTATTGGATTTATGCTGCCGGCGGTGCTGGTTCTGGACTCTTGCTGCTGCTCTTTCTTTTACGATGGAGACAACCGGAGAAACAAAAACAAACCGCACTTGCTGCAATCACGACGATCTGTGGAATGACCGGTATGGCACTGAATCTTCTTTTCTTGTTAAACTTTCAGGAAGCATTCGGCTCAATCTATGAGATGGTTGGTGCTATGATCGCTGCAAACATGCTTGGTTTGGCATTAGGTACACAGATTGCTTCGCGGGCGAGCAGGCAATATAACCAGAAGGCCCTCTTGCTCGCGGTGCTGATAACACTCATGAGTGTTGTACTTTTCTTGCCAAAACTATTGGACTTCTTATTGCTTGTACAACTCATTCCTATCACACTCTTCGTTACGATAGTGAGCGGAGGATTGATCGGAATGCTTTTTGGGATTGCGAATCGATTATATCTTCACCGTTCGTCAAATGTAGGAAGTATGTACGCGTTTGATGTGTTCGGCTCGTCCATCGGCGCATTAACGACATGTTCCGTGCTGCTGCCTGTGTTAGGAATTGAAGAGGTAGCCGTCTTTCTATCTCTCTTGCTGCTCTCTGCTGTGCTAACGGTGTTGTTGCTTCGCAAACAAGTATGAGAGAAGTAAGTCACGTTGTAGAGATTCTCTATGCAGCAATCTTATCAGCATGAAGCTCGAACGGTACTATCAATCGGAATGTCGTTCCTTCTTCCGGTGATGTCGAGAAGTCAACTTTGCCATGAAGAAATCGCTCGCCTAATAATTTCATGCTGTAGGTGCCGAGTCCGCGGTTCGAGCCTTTCGTGGAAAAAGAACGCTGGAATATTTGTAATTGTACATTCCGCGGCATAAATGTTGAATTATGTACCCAAAACTCTACGTGCCCGGTTTGTTGAATACATCCGACACTAACAGTCTTCTCTTGTTGAGATGCTTCCAGCGCGTTTTTAATCATGTTTCCCAATACACGTCCCAGTAATGTTGCATCGGATGTGAATAAAACTCGCGCAGCATTTGAATCGATTTGAATTTTCAGGTTTTCTGAAACGGTGAGATGTCGGTAAATCTCACAATACTCTTGTATAAAATTGAGCGAATCAATTGTTGTCGGTGTCACGATTATTTCATTAATTTCCGCAGCGGCAAGTTCGCGTTGTGCCTTAATCTCATCGATAAGCTTGCGTGTGAGAATTCCCATTGTGCTTTTAAACTCTTCCTCTTCTTCCGGGCTTGCCTCTTCAAACATTTCCAAGTTCACGCTCAATCCGCTTGCGGTATTTAAAACATCATGGAAGAAAATACGTTCAAGTGCACGACGACGTTTTTCGTGGCTGATATCTGTGACAGTAAAAATAGTAAACAGCTCCTCATGGAATGAAAAAGGTGTTGCCGAGATGCTTAGTTCCAGCGGATTTAAATCGCCGATTCGTGTAATCAAACATTCCTGCACGTTCGCATTACCTTTCTGACTTGTCAGAATGGCCCGTACTGCACCGCACGTACGACAGAATTCCGTTGTGCCGCAGCCGCCTTCACTCTCTAAGGCATGCATACAATGCAATACCTCGCCTGGTCGTTTCCCCAGAGGAGAATTATCATTGTGCGACTCTACTAAATTGTTCAGCGCGAAATTTGCAAAGACAATCTGCCGATTTCCATTCAGCATAACGACAATGCCCGGTACAGCATTCAGCACTTCGCATTGCAACGGAATGCTTTTGAAATAATCAATTTGTCGGTCGAGAACATCATCGGCTGCTCGTTCTGCAGGGGCATATTGAGTCGGTAATGAAGTGGTACTCATAATTATTTTCCCTTGACCATACTCATCATGTATAAGCTATTTCTTATCTCTTTTTTATCTAAAACACTAAAATATCGAGTAACAATTGCCAGCGACCTTCATGCATGAACAATTTGCATAATAGTGATACACAACGAAATCAGTATATCTCTGATTCTTCTATAGGATTTAACCTACCGTAGGAGTGCAATTACATGAACACAAATATATATTTTAGAACATCATTTTTTAAAAAACCATGATAACTATTTTCGCGCATAAACTGCAGGAGAGAGGAAGAACAGTAAATAGCTGTTTCCTGATGGACATGCTTAATGGAAGACACTTTATGAAATTATCGAAACCTGGCGTTTTTTATTGGCGTAATAAAAACAATACTTGTTTATCGATCTTCGGGAGAGTTCCATCGCGAAGACATGCTTGCATATATGTTGAAATAAATGAGCGGCTTCCACCCATTAAAGTTGCTGTCAGAGCCGGCCTGCCGAAGCGTTTGTCGATTTCGTACGCCATGCGCATACCGGCAGTGGCACCGTAATTGCTTTCGAAGGAACCGGAGAGATTGGCATTCATCATCAATTCCTGTGCCCGGGAGCGAGTTAAATTCGGCGAAGACATTTCCAAGAGGACGCTGTTCAGCGCTTCTACGGCTTGTGCGGTGCCGTCAAACCATCGCCGGGAGAGAGTTCCATCTCCAATATGAGTTTGCTGGGAAAGATAGTACGCAACGCCTTCGTTTTGCACGACCTCCAATAATAGTTCAGCGACGTTACGTGCTTTGACAGATTCGGGCAAAGATTTTTTTAAAACTGAGAATGCGGCATGAAAACATTCATGCGCTGTCGTGCTCAATACTTCAATAAATTGAGCTTCAACGTTGGTCGGCCCTTCAATGATACGGGCCAGATTGACGACGATGATAGGTTCACCTTCATCTTCACCAACAAAAGTCGGAACATCATAATTCCAAACGACGTGCCTCATAAACGCGGCGGCACGTTCGTTTCCTATCACAACGAAATACACGGAAAATCGAGTAGAGATTTTTGCTTGTTCAGGAAAGAACGCGGCGATCGTGGCGACAATACGGCGATCTAGCTGCCTGTGCTTGACTTCGAGAAGAAGTTTTCGAAGTTCCTGGATATGATTCTTCGCAGGTAAAAAACCATACACATCACTTTCAAATCTTGCATTATTCCGTGCCAGTTCAAGCTGCTGGCGGAAATCATCGTCGGCTTTTTCTGTGCGCGCGAGCATAACGCTTGTTGCTGCGGCGAGCTGATTGCCGCGAAGCTCTGCAACATGCTTTGTGTTTCCAGTAAGGTGGTCGAAATAATCTAACATTTGCTCGGCGGCGCTGTAATCAACACCGAGCGAGAAATCGAAGTTTGGATTTGTCTGTGAACATAGGGTGAATGGTAGAATGAATATCAGTCCAAAATATGTAATAAAGAAGACGCTGCGCTTTGCATAGTGCATATCATGAGATCCATAATAATCGACTTGTATATATAAAGATACGGGGAAAGGGGAAGCATGTCAAACCTATGGTCGTTCTAGAATACCCAATCTATGGTTGTATTCATCGTCAGTTGAGAATTCATGGAACAGCCTT
Source organism: Ignavibacteriales bacterium (assembly GCA_026390575.1). Classification (NCBI taxonomy): domain Bacteria; kingdom Pseudomonadati; phylum Ignavibacteriota; class Ignavibacteria; order Ignavibacteriales; species Ignavibacteriales bacterium. Next base: position 236,153 of record JAPLFR010000007.1, on the reverse strand, counting down.
TGTTTGATATTCTTCTTCACCAAAATAATATATTCACATTATCAATCTTGAATATTTTGACGAGGGTATATTTCATTTTTATTAAATATGGCTATGTTGCTACTGTGTAAATATTAATCAATCTATTTCTAAGCGCAAGTTGTACACCTTGGAACGCTCGATCATTGTTGGAATCACATCTTTTGGAATGTCTGGAAAAATATTTCATGCACCATTGCTCACCCATCACAAGAATTTTAGAATCAAACGAATTATAGAACGATCCAAGAACGAAGCGCAAAAGTACTATCCCGATGTCATCGCCTCACGTTCCTTTGAAGAATTACTGCAAGACAACGAAGTTGAATTGATAATTGTGAATACTCCAGACCAAACGCATTTTGAGTACGCTCAAAAATGCCTCGAGGCCGGCAAACATGTTATAGTCGAAAAACCATTCACGCAAACCGTTCAACGCATTGAAAAGGGCCAGATGCTTGGGAGACTTATCGAATATGAGGCGCACTTTGATCGTTACAGGAATTTTATTCAATCGGATTCATGGAAAGAACAATCTGCGGCGGGGACAGGTGTCATCTTCAATCTTGGTACGCACATGATCGATCAGGCAATCGTAATCTTCGGAATGCCTGAATCGGTGACGGCACACCTTAAGATTATGAGGACAGGCGGAGAGGTTAATGATTGGTACGATATCCGGTTACATTATCCAGAAGTGAATGTCAATTTGAAAGCAAGCCTTTTAGTGCGAGAACCAGGACCGCGGTACATTCTCCATGGAACACACGGTTCATTTTTAAAATGGGGACTTGATCCGCAGGAAGAAGCATTAAAACAAGGGAAGAATCCGAACGATCCTCATTGGGGAGAAGAACCAAAAGAGCAGTGGGGATTGTTACATCTAGAAAAAGATAAAAACCAGTTCAGAGAGAAGTACAAAACAGTACCTGGGAATTACAGTGCGTTCTATGACAACATCTTTGAAAGCATTGCTCATAGAAAAGAATTGGGAGTGAAACCCGAAGAAGCTTTACATGTCATTCGAATTATTAATGCCGCCAAAAAAGCAGCACTCAACACAAGACTATCGTGGTGGCATAAAGAATTTCCCTTGTATACTTCTCTTAATGCAATCTTCTTTACTTGATAATCTTGAAGTTAAAGTTAGGACTTTGATATTTCCCCATCAACGTTACCCAAATTGGAAGCAGCATCTCTGTTGCCCGTGCTGTGGTAATATCGCCAAGATCAATAACAGATTTCCAGCCAAACCAATCTCTGAGAATCTCTATGACTTTTGTTTTTGCGCCGGCATCGTTTCCACTGATGAAAATATCATGATCTCCATTGGCTATACTCTTAGGATTTACCATGAGACTGCAATTCATCGTGTTTAGGGTCTTTACGACTTTTACATCGGGAAATGCACGTTGTATTTGCTCGCCGAGTGAATCGGTATTACAAATGGCGAGCGATGGCGGCATGCCGTTGGAGAAATCAAGAGCGTTGGCAATATCCACGAGAATTTTATTTTTGAGATTATGTGCACTAGCAAGATTCAACGCCTTGAGAGAAGCAACACCGTGCGTACAATTAAACACCATCTCACCAAACGCGGCGGCATCGGCGAAGGCTCCTTGGGATGCATGATTTCCATTGTTTTGTACCCAAGCAGCGGCCTTCTCATTCGTCGCTATACGCGATCCCATTTTTACATCATGTCCGAGTTGAATAAGCTTTGTTCCAATGGTACTGCCGACCATTCCAGTTCCCAGAATGCCAATCTTCATGTTGATTCTCCTTGTAGTATATTTCTAATATTTGGTAAACCTTTGAAAGTCTAACACCTGTTTCTATAAGTAAGGTTCCACAGATTTATGATGATGGATGGATTATTCAGGCAAGCAGAAATAACGCGGAATTTTGAAAAACCGATGAATTGTCAACAAGGAATTTTGACTGGTACCTATTTCAATGCGATATCCACCTCCATCATGTGGTAATGCGAGCGTTTCATGCCGAGCGCCTCGTACGTTTGTTGAGCGCGTTTGTTCGATTGGTCAACGTAAAGACGCAGACCGCAGATATCGCCGCGTTTTCGAGCAATTGATTCAACGCATCGGTAGAGGGACCGGAAAATTCCCAGGTTACGATATTCCGGATGAACATACACACTTTGAATCCACCAAAACGTAGCGTTGCGCCAGTCACTCCACTCGTATGTAATCATCAACTGCCCAACAACCTTGTCGTCGACTTCCGCGAGATAATACATGCCTTTCGATGAATCTGCAATCAAAGCTTCCGTGCCTTTTCGCAGACGTTCGCGATCCAACTCAAGATTCTCGGTTTCCTTCGCCATGAACGCATTGAAGTCAGCAATGGCAACGGCATCAGAAGCTGCAGCATGTCGGGTAATGATGTTCATAGAAATATTCCGTCTTAACTCTTTCGAAGAATTTTAATTGAATGGAAAAAAGAACGTGATGCGTGGAACGACGTCTGCCTTCTTTGTCTTTCCGACAGAGTTAATATTCATGAAGGTGTTGATCCAAATGTTCGGCATCTTAATAGTCAATCCGCCCGTACACTTTCCCATAATCGGATAAGCGGTACCAGGAGAACAGAGAGATGCCACATGGAGCATGATCGGTAACAAGCGTGTCTTGTTTCTTTTGCAGCTGTTCAAGAATTTCTGCACCATTTATACGTGATGGTTTTTGATAGGAAAGAAATGCTTTCCATGCGGTGTGATCTTTATCCTGTACCGCTGGTTCATAGTTAACATAAATTTCTATATGAATATTATGATTGGACTGCCGTTCACCACAGCATAGAATTTTTATACTTGTTATTTTCTGGTATCTGAGCGTTGCCGTTTCCTACCATCAGTGAGTATCCGACTGAACCATCAGAGAACAATGTTCCGCGCAAGTGTACCCCATATCGGTTAAACTTCCAAGTCCGTAAAAATCCGTTCTGTGCATAACATCTCTCATAAATCTCACCAACAAGAATGTACAGAATAAGAAAATCTGGAACAAAGATGCCGCAAATGCATGTATGAATCAAGTTCTAACATCATAGAAAAAGGAATCGCCTTGCAATGAGCAAGGCGATTCCTTTCAAAATATCCGTTATTTGAACCTCACTTGTCAATATCTGCAGTCGAACGTTGTTTCCTTCGCTCTATAATATGACGGATGAATTCTATGAGCGCCGGCATTCCGGGAATTAACACAAGTGCAAGAATAACGAGAGAGAAATGTTGTTTAATAAACGGAATGGTCCCAAAGAAATATCCCATCAGCACAAAAAGGGTTACCCACAACAATGCGCCTATGATACTGAAAAGGAGAAATGTACGGTATGTCATCCGCCCGATGCCAGCAACAAAGGGTGCAAATGTTCGAATGATTGGAAGAAATCGTGCTAGTACCACTGTTATTTTCCCGTGGTTGTCATAGAAACGGTTCGTGCGGTCCAAATACTCTTTGTTAAAAAAGCGCGACGTTTCCTGGCTGAATACTTTTGGTCCAACTTTTCGTCCAATCCAGTAATTTGTATTATCTCCCGTGAGTGCAGCTGCCATGAGCAAGGGAATGATAAGTTCCACGCGCATTGCGCCGATTGCTGCCAATGAACCGATGGCAAACAAGAGTGAATCACCCGGCAAAAAAGGAGTCACGACGAGACCAGTCTCGCAAAAAATGACGAGGAAGAGAATTCCATAAATCCATACGCCATACATGGTGCAAAGACCTTGCAAATGCGTGTCAATGTGCAGAACAAATTGAATAAGTTGTTGAAGGAGTTCCATGATTTCGGTAATCATCTGCGACGCACTTCGAAAGCGCGTCGCAGAGAGGTCATCTATTATTTAATAGAGAGTAGTTCGATATCAAAAATGAGCACAGCATAGGGGCCGATTATTTGTCCCTGTCCATTTGCGCCGTATCCGAGGTCAGAGGGAATGAATAGCTGCCATTTTGATCCCACGGGCATCAGTTGTAAAGCTTCTACCCATCCTTTAATAACTTGTCCGACTGGAAATTCTGCCGGTTCACCGCGTTTATACGAACTGTCGAACTCTGTTCCATCTATAAGGGTTCCTCGGTAATGACATTTTACCGTCTGGCTTGCAGTAGGTTTTGCACCATTGCCTGTTTTTAAAATCTTGTATTGTAATCCGCTGGGCAATGTTATCACGCCGTCTTTTTTCTTGTTTGCCGCAAGAAATGCTTCGCCTTCTTTTTTATTTTTATCACCATCTGATTTTTGCTTGGCTTGCATCTTGGTCATCATTTCTTTCTGGAATGCGTTCATTGTCGTTTCCATATCTTTATCACTCATTGCCGTTTTTGCGTTATTAAGTCCATCCTTTATTCCTTGTATGAGCAATCCCTGATCGACCTCTATTCCCTGCGCTTTCATGTTTTTGCCAATATTGATACCAATGCTGTAACTCACTTTCTCTTTCTGCGTTTTGGGTGTTGTTTTATTCTGCGTAAGAACTACCCCCCCGAATAATGACAGCATAAGAACGACTGCGATAAGTTTTTTCATGAATTGTCCTTTTAAGTTAAGTGATAAACAAAAACGCAGGACGAACCTGCGTTTGACCATATCTAAAGTACTGATTTTTTAGGGATAACAAAAGTAGAATTGTACATCTCCCAAAATTATTTAACTCGTGCTCTATTTATACCCGGCCTTTTCTAAGTCCGCCAACGTCTTAAATTGGTGCGGTGGATTCAGATAGTGAGCGAGAAACTTATAAATCTTCATCCGTGTCTGCTTTGCCAGTTTCGTGTCGATGCGGTCAAAGCTGTGTCCGCCGGGGGCTTCCTGGAAAATCTCAAAGTCAAACTTCTTTCCTGCCGTTTTCAGTTCCTCGATGAGATGCTTTACTTCTTCAACGTGCACATCGTCATCGTTGGTGTTCGTGTGGATTAACAATGGTGTTTTTAACTTGCTCACGTGGGTCACCGGGGAGCGTCTCAGGTATTCTGCAGAATCTTCGCTCACGGTTTTTCCAATATGGTATTTGGCATAAAACTCTTTCCGATAATCGTCGTCATAGTATCCCAGCCGCATGACAAGGTCACTGACCGGTACACCGGCAAACGCGACCCGATAATCATTCGGATGTTCAAAGATATCCAGTAATGTAATAAAGCCTCCATGGCTCCATCCGATGGCGCCAATACGAGTGCTGTCGACACATCTGTAGTTCTCTACCATCCAATCACGCGCCGCATGATTATCTTCGACTTCGCGTCCGCCGTAGTCGATCCGTTCGTAGAAATCCTTCCCGTACCCTGTACTGCCGCGGTATTCCGGTGCTACGACTATATAACCCTGCGCCATCATCTCGCGGATGATGTGGGTATGGTACGTTGTAAAATCGGCATGCACACCGCCGTGCGGTAAAACCAGCATGGGATATTTTTTATTCCGGTCTAATTTTTGTGGAATGAAAACATATGCCCAAAACTTAACCGGGTTCCATGCCCCTCTTGCAGTCGAGTCTTTTGCTTTTGCCGGAGGCGGCCCAACGATGAAGACTTTATCGATGCTGGCAACATCGCCGACTTTGTTATACCATTGCACATCGTCTACAGCTTTTTCTAATTGATCGAGACGATGATCGAGTGCTTCAAACTTCTTCTCTATCTGTTTCGTGATAGAATCGACGGATCGTCCTTCTTGAGCCCATAGCTGAAGAGAAACCAAAAAAAGAAGAACAAACGTCTTAAAGAAAAATCGCAATAGAGTGGAGTTATTCATGGAATTCGACCCTCCAGGAAGTAAAATCGATACAATGTTGTTTAAGAAGTGTAGAAAAAAAAGATGCAAAAACCAACTTGCGTTTAGAAAATGCTCCTGCTACCTTATATAAAAAATAGAAATACTATGCCCCAGCACTTGCTTGAAAACGACGTTTTTCTCATGAACACATTCAACGCTATTCCGTTCCCGACAATGGTAGTGGATGATGATGTTCGTATTTTGTTCTGGAATTCTGCTGCCCTTCGTCTGATGGGAAACGAAGAAATGTTACAACAGCGAGGTGGCGAAGTGCTTCATTGTATTCATTCCAAAGACGTTGAGGAAGGATGCGGATATGGTCCGCATTGCAAAACGTGTGTGGTGCGGAATTCCGTCAGCGAAGCGAGTAGAGGGAATAAGGTCTATCGTAAGAAAACCATCATGGAACGCAAAATAGGCGAGAACGTTATTGAAACGCCGTTTCTCGTAACAACATCGCCTTTCATATATGACAATAGATCGTTGACATTGCTCATCTTAGAAGATATCCGCGAGTTGATGGAAATTGGAAGCCTTCTCCCTATTTGTGCAAACTGCAAGAAAATTCGTTCCGATGATAACCGGTGGCACCAAATAGAAGGATATATTCATAAACATATTGTTGATGTAAATTTCACACATGGATTGTGTCCGGATTGCGAGAGTAAATATTTTCCTGAATTTGCGAAACGTCAATTAAAATAATTTTCAAACAGGTCAACATTCCATTAAGCAATATCGAGTTTATCCAGAATGAAAAAGTTACTCATATTAATGCTTGTTCTTTTTTTACGGTATACATATTCCCAAGATGGAGAAAACTCAACATATCAAACCAATGTCATTCATGATAATCTTCCTTCTTTCTACAATATTGTTCAAGAACGATTGAATTATCCGCTCTCGTGGTTATCGGGAAATTTCAGTGATTTTAATTCATTGCGCACAACTGCGCGTTCCAAGGTGAGGGAATGCTTATTCAATCGGCCGCCGTCCATTCCATATTACCCGATCGTGATTGCAGAACAAGACCGGTGTAGTTATATCGCACGTAAAATAGTTCTCAATATCACTGCTGATAGCCGTGTGCTCGGATATCTTCTTGTACCAAAAGGGAAGGGGCCGTTCCCCGCCGTCCTGCTTTTGCATGATCATGGTGCAAAGTTCGACATCGGTAAAGAAAAGATGGTTGAACCATTTGCGGATAGTTTGAGACGCATGCAATCAGCGCGCGAGTGGGTGGATAAAAACTATGGCGGCAGATTTGTCGGCGATGAACTTGCAAAGCGAGGATATGTTTGTTTTGCTACTGATGCACTTAATTGGTCGGATCGCGGCGGCAGCGGATACGAAGGCCAGCAAGCGATTGCATCCAATTTATTGAACATGGGAATGTCATACGCCGGTTTGATTACATGGGAAGATATGAATGCAGCCGACTTCCTTTCAACGCGACCTCAAGTGGATTCCACAAAAGTAATCGCGTTAGGATTTTCTATGGGCTCATTCCGTGCATGGCAGGTTACGGCGCTCTCGGAACGGATTGCAGGAAGTGTATCGATTTGCTGGTTCGCTACCCGTATGGGATTAGTAGTCCCCGGAGGCAAGTGTGAAGGAAGGATATGCGAAGCTACATACAATATGGGATTCACAAAATGCTGGTGATAAGCTTGTGACAAAATTTTGGAACACCGGGCATACCTTCAATCGAGAGATGCAGGATGAAGTCTTCCAATGGCTGGATCACATCTGCGGGAAATAAATTTCTTCTTTATGAGATCACTCAATCACCAAATTATCAAATCACTAAATCTCCGCCAACGGCGGATCCGCCAGACTGCATAGCGGGCTATTGCGCCTCCGGCGCAGAAAATAAAATTCATATGAAACATCGCGTTACAGGAAAACAGCAAAACAGCAAAATGTGCTTTCTCTGCGGCTTGAAAAATTCATTCGGGCTCAAGGGAGAATTTTTTGAATTAGAGAACAACGAACTGGTATGCATTTTTAAACCTTCAAATGAGCACCAGAGTTATCCGGGCAGGCTGCACGGCGGAATCACCACAGCAGTCCTTGACGAAACTATTGGCCGCGCGATAATGATAAAGTCAAAAGAAGAGGTTTGGGGAGTCACAGTTGAGTTCACCACGAGATTCAAAAAACAAATTCCGTTGAACGAAGAACTCCGCGTTGTCGGCCGCATTACCATTGAGACGAGCCGCACATTTGAAGGTACCGGCGAACTACTTTTGCCGAACGGCGAAGTTGCTGCAACCGGTTTCGGCAAGTACTTGCGTATGCCGCTCAACAAAATTTCAGATTTCGATCCATTGGAACAAGAGTGGAAAGTGGTGCATTCAGAAAAAGATCCCGAGACAATCGAACTTTAACGCAAGAGGCATCTCTTAAATGAGTATGATTCTCTTAGTGTTCTTTTGGGTGGTTATGTTCTTTAGTCTCTTCCATCGTTCCATGGTGTTGCGATTTTTGGAATGCAGTATATTCTTCTGGTTGCATTGTCTGAAGACGTTTGAGAAATGCCACTATTGCCCATACTTCCGAATCGCTGTGAGTAGATCCAAATCCGGGCATGCCAGTCATCGTAATCCCATCTTTGACGACCAAAAACATCTCGGAAGGTTCCATATCCCTTGTTGAAAACGCGAGATTGGGAGGAGGGGGATTAAGTCCTTTTGCAAGTTCATCCGATCTTATGCCCGGCGCGCCATGGCAGGTAACGCACATTTCATTGTAATGTTCAAATCCTTTCGCAACAAGTGCGGAGCTATCGAGAGGAGGAACTGAAATATGTTGAGCGCGCGCACCGATGGAATGATCCTTGGTTGTGTTCATGAACCAGCCCATGATTTTTCCTTCGGGCTTCGTTGCAGCTACATCGGGAATACCGGAGTAGGCACCTACTATCACTGCGATGATCTCAATGAGAAGAACACCAAGGATCGAAAAGAGAATTGTTTTAATATTTTTACTCATTATTTCCTCTCTGTACTATTCATATGAACATCTGTTCTTATGTTGACGTTCCTGCGTTGGTCGAATGTTTGTGCTACATTGGCATATTTGCTGGCATTTCTTTTGTTTTCGTCTCAGGAGCAGCTGTACCTCCGTGTTGATGAGTGGCGCCAGTTCCTGACTTCAGTTGGCTTTCAGAATCGATTAAATAACCACCCTCGCTTACGACAACTTCTCCTTCTGTAAGTCCCCAAGTGATTTCATATTTATCATTGAACCGTGATCCAATTCCAACCTCCCTGGCTTCGAAATGGTTTTCGTGTTCGGTCTTGACATAAACAAGATTGCGTTTTCCTGTAACGAGCACCGCTCCAACGGGGACAGTAAGTGACTTTCCTTTCTTTCGAGTAAACAATGTTTCGGTATACATATTCGGCTTCAGTTTCCCGTTTGAGTTGTTCACCAGCACTCGAACTTTTACTGTCCGTGTTTGAGGATTTACGACCGGATAGATCAACGATACTGTACCGGTAAACATTTCATTTGGGTATGTCGCAATTGAAAGGTTTGCCTTTTCACCGACGCGAATGTATCCAGCATCCGATTCATACACTTCGGCAATATTCCATAATGTCGAAATGTCGGATATTTCGTAGAGAGTTGATCCTTCCGACACATAAACTCCTGTGACGATTTTTTTATCGATGACTATGCCGTTTGCAGGAGAATAATACATCGTGACAAGTGGTACAGTATTGGCGGATTCAAGTTCATGAATCTGCTGCCCAGTCAAGCCCAATAACAGTAATTTAGATTTTGGATCCGACACAATACTCTGTTGTTCAGAAGAACCGGTTTTGATTGCTTGCAGGTATTCATTTTCTGCCTGGATAATGTCGGGACTGTAAATCTCGAATAACGGATCGCCTTGTCTGACCTTGACGCCAACTGCATCGACATGCAGTTTTTCGATGCGTCCATTAAAGCGGGCGCTGATAACTGTTTTATTAGGCTCAGCAATTTCAAGAGTGCCGAAGGCACGGACGGAATGTTCAACATCTTCATATCCGACTTTTACCGTTGAAACATTTGCGAGAAGTTGATCCCGATCATTCAGAGGAACCATTGCTACTGCTCCATCGCTTTCCATCTTTCTGCTGTTGCTCGCTTTCACAAGTTCCATTCCGCAAATAGGACAGACACCGGGTTTGTCCAGATGCACTTGTGGATGCATCGTGCAGGTGTAATAATCTCCGGTTTGTGCCGTTGTAGAGTCGGCCTGTCCGTTGTGTGATGAAGATGATTTACTGCACGATGACAGCATCATTGCAGTTATCACTAAGAGGGATATCAATAGTGTTTTCATTTCTCATACCTTAATTTATATTTACAAAGTTCGGTTGAATTGCACCACTACAATTCTTATTTATCTTCTTTTTCTTTGACTAAATTCATTTTGCACTTTGGACATTTGCCCGGCGTATCGGACTTCACTTCTGAGTGCATGGGGCATGTATAAACTTCCGCTTTTATATCAATGGCTTTCTTTACCTTTTCTTTCACTTTTTTAGCGTCTACTTTAACAAGCGTCATTCCGCATTTTGGACATTTTCCCGGTTTATGAGCAATAACTTCAGGATGCATCGGACATGTGTATGTGTCAACCTTTGCCACATCCTTTTGTTGCTGTATCTTATGTGATTTCAGCTTTTCTACCTTCGTTGAATCCATAGGGAGTTTGTGGGATTTCATTTCCTGACTCAATGCTGAAAAACTCAGAATAATAAGCGCTGTGATAATTGCAATGAACGTTTTCATATTTCTATTCCTTAATAATAATTGTGAATTTATTGAAGTGGTGCTCCGACCATCATTTCTATTTCAACGAGTGCCATCTGGCGATCCATTAATACCATAATGTAATCGTCTTGTTTCATCAGCTCCAAGCGGCGCGAATCGAGAACAGTAGTAATTGGCACCTGCCCCGTTTGATATGCAACTGTCTGTGCCTCTGCCGACTGATGTGTGAGTGGAAGAATTTCACTCTGATACTGACGCGCAAGCGAATCAGCTGTAGTGTACCTGTTCAACGCTGAACGGAGTGATGCTATCATTTCCCGCTGCATGGCGTTCTTCTCTGCCTCAATGCTCAGGTTTGTAGAGCGCATTTCGTCTGCTTTCGCTGTCGAGCGCTCCGACGCCCAGGGAGCGAATGGAAGTGTTATCGATGCCATAACACTGTACATCCAATCGGTTTTTTGCATTGCCATGCCGGCTACGCTTTGCTGGATCATTTCCATCGAACGCGGGCCGCCGGTGAGAATCATACCATTGGGCATTCGCATGACCATCGCCTGCAGCATAACATCAGGGAAAAGTTCTCTGTTCGCAGAAGTAATTTCAGCTTCATTCATTTCCTTCATTCGATCCATCGCAATGAGGGAAGGATTAGCTTGTTTTACTTGTTCAGACAGATGAAACTCTGACAACACGACCGAGCTATGTGCAAGGATGCTGTCCGTTCTTATCGCCTGGGTAAAATCATTTCGACCCAACAGAGAATTAACTACATTTTGCACGTTTGCACGCTTTGACTTCATCTCGCTTAAATTCGATTTCTCGGAGGCAACTTCTGCCTGTATCGTAAAGAGATCAGCCTGACGCATGCGATTTATCATCACGTGTGATTGCATATTCTGAACAAGTTCGTTTAACAATGATAATGTCCGTTGCTGAACCTCGATTTGCCTGTCGAGAAGCCATAGCTGGTAATAATTCATTTTTATTTTCGCACGCAGCTGCACTTGAAATGAGCCAAGGTTTTGTTCCAACACCCTGCCTTTTCTTTTTTCCATTTCAGACATTGCCGAAAGTTTTCCACCCAGCATAAACATTTGTGAAATGGATAAATTGTTGGATATGGCATCGTTGAGGATATTCGTACTGTTGGAAGGAATTTGACTAAACTCTATCCCGAGTGTCGGTGCCGGCCAAGCGCTGGCTGAAGAAGCGCGGAATCCAGTCGCCTGAATCTTGTATTCAAACGACTTGAGCTGTGGATTATTCTTATATGCTTCCTGTATGAGAGAATCAACCGGTTGCGCGATTGCTTGTGATAGAAGAAAAGAGAATGTGAGCAGCACTGCTGTTTTTTTCATAATTATTCTCCTTCCTTTATAAACTCTGCCATCTTGGACATTTCAAGTGTTCCTTTTTTTAAAGCATGTTCTTTCATAATCACAAACAACACTGGCGTGACAACAAGAACGTGGACCGCAGAAGTAAAGAGCCCGCCGATCATAGGCGCAGTAAGAGGTTTCATCATATCTGCACCGGCACCGGTTGCCCACATCACTGGAATCAATCCCATCATACTCGTCACGACAGTCATGATCTTTGGCCGCAATCGTAAAACCGCACCTTCAACTGTAGCTTCATAAATATCCTGCGATGTTAATGGGCCGCGCTCACCATTTTTATGAGCTCGTATCTTTTTATCCAGTGCTTCGTGCAAATATACAACCATGACAACACCTGTCTCTACCGCTATACCATAGAGTGCAATGAATCCTACCCATACGGCAACAGAAAAATTATAATCAAGAATGAAGATCATATAAACGCCGCCGATGAGTGCAAAAGGAACCGAGAGCATAACAACAAACGCTTCCACATAATCTTTGAAGGTAAAATAGAGCAAAACAAAAATAATGAGAAAGACAATCGGCATAATGTATTCAAGCGTCTTTTGAGCACGGACTTTGTGCTCGTATTGCCCGCTCCACGTGTAAGAATAGCCGGAAGGAAGTTTTAGATTTTCACTGATTACTTTCTTTGCATCTTCCATTGTTCCGCCCATATCCCTGCCGCGTACATTCATATACACAATGGCGCGAAGCTGCCCGTTCTCGCTGCTGATCATAGGCGGACCGGTAATGATTTTTAAATCTGCTAATTCCGACAGCGGGACATAAGTGAGCTCATCTGCAGACTGCAAATTCAATAAAGACGATGAAGCAAATGAAGACTGTTGAACTGAAACCTGGGATTGTGGAGATTGTGCTGAACCCATTCCAGACATGCCCGATGATGTTGGTGATGCTCCACTCTGTCCAATTGTGGGCGAAGCGCTTATTGCAGTTGACACCGCACCGCCTGTTCTAACAGGAATAAAGAGACGGTTTAATTCTTCGACGTTGTCACGATATTCACGTTCAAACCGTAAACGAATCGGGAACCGCATTCTGCCTTCGAGAACAACACCCAGGTTTTGTCCGCCAATAGCCACTTCAATAATATCCTGCAGGTCGCCGATGTTTAATCCGTAGCGGGAGAGCATCGCTTTCTTGGGCACGATATCAACATAGTAACCGTTTCCGATTCTCTCGGCAACGATGTCGGCAGCACCTGGCACGCCCTTTAGAATTTGTTCCGCTTTGATGGCATAATGTTCAAGCGTGTCGAGATTGTCGCCAAATATTTTAAAACCAATATCTGTGCGAACGCCTGTTGAAAGCATATTGATACGGTTGATGATGGGCTGTGTCCATCCATTACGGACGCCGGGAATTTGGAGCTTTGCGTCCAATTCCTGAACAATATCCCTCTTTGTTATCCCAGGACGCCATTGATCTTTCGGCTTGAGCATAATGATTGTTTCGACCATACTGATTGGTGCATTGTCCGTTGCGGTTTCAGCTCGTCCAGCTTTCCCAAGGACGTGATGCACTTCGGGCACACTGCGAATTATTTTATCCTGTAAAGCCATAATTCGGGCAACTTCTGTAACCGACGCATTTGGTAATGTCACAGGCATATAGAGGATGGATCCTTCATCCAACGGAGGCATGAATTCAGAACCGATATGCATCATCATAGGAACAGTGATAAGAAGTGCAAGAACGTTGATGGCGATTGTTGCCTTACGATGTTTTAAGACCCAATGTATGACAGGCCGATACAATCGAATGAAGAATCCTGTGACAGGATTTGCCGATTCCGGGCGGAAATTTCCTCTCATCAACATTGTCATAAGCACAGGGATAAGTGTGATGACCACCATCGCCGATGAGATCATCACAAATGATTTTGTATATGCAAGTGGGTGAAAAAGTTTCCCTTCCTGACCTGTCAGCAAAAACACAGGAAGGAATCCGACAAGAATGATCAGTTCCGAGAAGAAGATTGCCCTGCCAACTTGTTTTGCAGATATGATGGAGATGTCACGATATTCTTCATTGGTGAGATGCCCTTTCTTTGCCAGTGCATTGGCTATATTGCGGTAGGCATTTTCCACCAGCACAATGGAAGAATCAACTATCACTCCAATCGCCAGGACAATACCTCCTAAGGACATGATGTTTGAGGTGATACCAAAGACATACATCAAAATGAATGCAAGCAAAACAGAAATCGGCAGCTCGATCAGAATGCGAACGATAGACCGGAAGTGGAGAAGAAAGATCGTCACGACAATCGCAACGATAATGCTTGCCTCGATAAGAGCGCGGCTCAACGTACCGATCGCCGCATCTATCAATAGAGAACGATCATAGGATGGCACAACTTCAACACCCGGAGGAAGTCCCGGTTTGATTTCTTCAATGCGCTGCTTAACTCTTTCTATCACATCACGCGCATTGGCACCGCTTCGCATGACGACGATGCCACCAACCACTTCTCCTTCGCCGTTCTTTTCTAATAATCCACGGCGTATATCCCCGCCAAACTGCACGGTGGCTACATGTTTCACCAGGATGGGAATACCATTCGGACCTTGCTTGACAAAAACGTTTTCCACATCTTCGGTGGAGGTAATATATCCCTGACCGCGAACAAAATATTCCGCGTTGCTGATTTCAAGAAGTTTCCCGCCCACTTCATTGTTGTTGCGCTGAATTGCACCGGCAAGTTCTCCGATGGTTACGTTATATGCGCGTAATTTATTTGGATCTATATCGACCTGATACTGTTTGACAAAACCGCCGATGCTTGCAATCTCTGCAACACCTTCAATGGAAACGAGTTTGTTTCGCAGATACCAATCTTGAATAGAGCGAAGTGTGGCAAGGTCATAGTTCTTTCCCTCAACAGTATACCAGAAGACATGCCCTACTCCTGTCCCATCAGGACCAAGGATAGGTGTGACATTCGGCGGAAGTTCCGAACGAACCAAAGCGAGTTTTTCGATAACTCGATTGCGTGCAAAATAGAGGTCGGTATTGTCGTTGAAGATCACAAAGACGAATGACATTCCAAACATCGAGGATGCACGGACTGCTTTTACTTCAGGTAATCCCTGCAATGCAGATGATATGGGATAGGTAACTTGTTGTTCGACAATTTCCGGGGAACGCCCCATCCATTCGGTGAAAACAATAACCTGATTTTCCGATAAATCAGGAATTGCATCAACCGGCAGATTGATGACGCAATAAATACCGAAACCGGTGATAAGGATGTAGAGTAGGATAACGATGAAGCGGTTTTTCGCGCTCCAGTCAATAATTCTCTCGATCATAAATTCTCCAAAGCATAAATGTTTTCAACAGCACACAACAGCACTGTATCATTGTTTAAAAACTAAACAACACACTTGCTAAGGAATGGTTTAGATCAATAGAGAACTTATACGAATGCAGATGTCTTCATTAGGTGGAGCGATATCATCTGTATAAATAAGAGAAAGAGACTGAGTCGGAAGTAGTAAAGGGATTGTTTCAAAACTTGAAGGAATAGCTTCAACTATCAGTAATTTTGCTGAAGTTTCAGAAGCGGCTGTTGCTTTGATGTCATTCAAACCACCAATCACTTTTACCGTTAGGCACGAAGAGTTCTGGACACTGACAGAAGGTTCATTTTTCTGTGTCGCACTATTATCGGAATGATCCGATTCGCAGCAGCACTCAGAAGATTGACTCATTGAGCAATATTTGACAATGGTCGTAAACCCTGAGGAAAACAAGACAACTGCAACCAGAAGGATAATCCGTACGGTTATATGGAGTTTTGAATTTATCATCGCCATTATATAAACGAATAAAGATACGATTCCGTTCCAACCAAGACAAGACATGCTTAAGTTTACCGATTTTAATCAGTTTTGCAGGGATGTTCAATTTTTACCCGCCGTTTGTTTGGCGGGGAACGTCCCTATTTTTGATATACCTCAATCATTCCTTTCCACTCGGATCGAATGGAATTAACAGCGAAATGAATTTTCTTCCGATGTATTGATTGCGGCAGTATCGTAGAGTCCGACTCACAGTCAGCCGGAGGTCTAAGAATGTAACACTCGCAGAGTGTTACCATTTTTCTTTTCGTCCAGCTACGAGCTGGACTCTACCCAACTTTTTCATCTGCAATTTCCTGAATGCGCTGGGATTCAAAAATATTCACACCGGTCAGATTCATTTGTGCTACACGCACCATTGCCTTTGCGACATCGCTTGCTTGTATGGCTCGATATTTCCTCAAAGGTCCTATCATCACGTGCTTGAGCGCCGTCATTCCGGCAGCGCCAACTTTTTCACCGGCTCGATGTTCTTTTCGTTCTCCCAACAAGAGCGATGGACGAAACACATGGAAAGCTGTGAAAGAAATTTTCTGAATCGCTTCTTCCACTTCTCCTTTAACACGATTGTAGAAAATGCGGGAATGCGGATCCGCTCCGAGAGACGAGACAAGGAGGAATTGGTTCGCACCGCAATGCTGTGAGAGTGCTGCAATCTTGACCGGATAATCGAAATCGACCTTTCGGAATGCATCCTGCGTCCCTGCTTTCTTGATTGTCGTACCCAAGCAACAATACACATCGTCTACGGAAAGGCATTCGCCTAGAATCTCCAATGCGCTGAAGTCAACTACATGCTGAACAAGCTTTTCGTGGACGATGGCGAGCGGTTTCCGAACGAGTACCGTCACTTTTGTGTACGACGGCTCTTCTAATAAATACAGCAAGCAATGTTCGCCAACGAGTCCACTTGCACCTAAGAGTAATGCCGATTTCGGTTCCATATTCTCTCAATCCTTTATCGTGGTTTCGAAGACAGCTTTTTTGCTAGTTTTGAAATATTCTTCCAGCGCTCTTTTTCAAGCCGTTGAGCGCCCATCTCTTGTTTTAATGCGAGATATTGAATCTCTCGCTGCAGTTTGAGATAATTTTCAAAACGACCCGAATCAAGTACGCCGTCTTCCATCGCTTTTTTCACTGCGCAGTGTGGTTCAGCTTCATGTCGACAATCGCGGAACCGGCAGTTTAATGCAAGTTCTTCAATGTCATCGAAACTCTCTTGCATTCCCTCGTCGCCTCTCCAAAGCTGAAGTTCTCGAAGTCCGGGAGTATCGATAATAATTCCACCATTGGAAAGAATGAGTAATTCGCGATGCGGCGTTGTGTGGCGTCCGCGGCTGTCATTCTCTCGAACTTCATTCACTTTCAGATATTCTTTACCAAGAAGTGCGTTTGTAATAGTAGATTTTCCTACTCCGGAAGAACCGAGTAAAACACCTGTTGTTCCTGGTGTTAACAATGAACGGAGTGGTGCAAGTTGTTCTGATTGGCGCGCGGTCATAACGATAATATCAATGCCATGAGCAATTGAGAGTACTTCTTGTGTACACTCTTCTAGAACCGGACACACATCGGATTTGTTCAATACAATTATTGGTCGGACACCGCTTTCCCATGCCACGGTAAGATAACGTTCCATCCGGCGTATATTGTAATCTCCGTCTAAACCCATGACAAGAAATGCGATGTCGATATTGGCAGCAATGACCTGTTCGTCAGGACGATCGCCGGAGACCTTGCGCGAAAACTTGTTTCTGCGTTCCAGCACATGGTGAATAACGGCAGATTGATCGCCGGAATCGATTTCAAAGACCACCCAATCACCGACAGCAGGAAAATCCTGGAGACCGGAGACTTCAAAACGAAACTTGCCACTCACTTTTCCGCTTACTTCACCTTGTTCGGTGAACAGTATATAGCGGTCTTTGTGTTGAATCGTAACGCGGCCGGGCAGCAGACCTTGAGAAGAGTACTGAGCAAACCGCGTCTCAAAAAAATCATTCCAGCCAAATAGTTCAAGCTTCATGCGAGAGTCAAAAATTTCAAATAATGATATTTCGTTATAATATTGAGTAGCACTATCAATGTACTACTGTTTCGCTGAAAGACAAAGATGGAATAAATGGGGGAGGTTGCTTTCCCACTATAAAACCAATACATTTTTCTTAGAGTTCAGTATCAACTACCCCCTATGACTACAAACCACTATCACCGAAAATCTATTCGTTTGAAGGAATACGATTATTCCCAACCAGGAGAATATTTTATCACCATCTGTACACATGACCACGAATGTGTATTGGGTGAAATTGTGGATGGAAAAATGCGATTAAATGAGATTGGGAAAATTGTGCAAGAAGAATGGTTAAGAACGCCATTCATACGCCCCGGAATTGAATTGGATGTCTTTGTAATAATGCCCAATCATATACACGGTATCATCGTGATTAAAAATGAATTGCCAATTCCAAACGTAGGGACGCACAGCTGTGCGTCCCTACAGAGGAAACCTCGATCCTTGGGTTCTATCATTGCTGGATTCAAATCGTCGGCGACAAAAAGAATTAATGAAATGCGACATACATCATCTTTCCCCGTTTGGCAGAAGCGGT
The DNA here is from genome assembly GCA_026390575.1 of Ignavibacteriales bacterium. Taxonomy (NCBI): domain Bacteria; kingdom Pseudomonadati; phylum Ignavibacteriota; class Ignavibacteria; order Ignavibacteriales; species Ignavibacteriales bacterium. The sequence goes on along the minus strand of JAPLFR010000007.1, from coordinate 217,685 downwards.
TTTACGACCGCGTTATCCGCAACGACAAGGAATTAAACAAGATCAGGGATTACATCCACAATAACGTTCTCCAATGGGCAATCAAGAGAGATGATCCGGATAATATTCCACAGTGGTAATGGATGCTATTATTTCAAATATTTTCTTATAGGCCTCTTGACTTATTTCCACCGATCATGTATATTACTTGTGTAAAGTATGTCACAATCCGTTAATCATATCGTCTCTTCAAATAACCGTTGGTGGTGGCGCAGCAGTGTATCCAAACGAACAGGTATGAAAACGGATAGTTAATTTATAAGCATACGCAGATTGTATTCTTAACCCTTCCCGGATCACCCTGGAAGGGTTTTTTATTATATGGACGTTCACCATGATGACAAAAGAAGAATTTAAAGAGCTTGCACAAACGCATTCGGTCGTTCCTCTTGTGGAAACGATGCTTGCCGATTTACATACACCGGTGTCGATTTATCTGACGCTTCGATCGAAGACTTCAAATTCATTTCTTCTTGAGAGCGTCGAACCTGACGAACGAATCGGACGGTTTTCGTTTGTCGGAACAGATCCGATTCTGATTATTAAAGCAAAAGGTGATATCGTTGAAATTGAATCCGGCGTGAAAAAAGAACAGCGCCGTGGAAAAATCCTGGATGTGCTGGACGAGTTTTCTCGCCGATACCAAAGTACAGTAGCGCATGAACAGCAAGGATTTACCGGCGGATTTCTTGGTTACTTCGGCTATGACCGCGTTCAGGAAATCGAAAATATTCCTTTGCATCCAACCGCAAAGGATGATGTACCGGATGCAATGTTTGGCCTGTTTCAATCTGTTGTAAAGTTTGATCACCTCCAGCAGCTTTTAACAGTGACACATAATATTCTTGTAGAAAAGAATCTCCCACTGAACGATCAGTACAATGATGGAGCAAAAACGCTGACGGCTATTCTTACACAGCTCGGCAAACCGCCTGAACTGGAGAATAATTTTCAGTGTGATTTGGCTTCTGTTCAACAGGGCACCGATCGCGAGGCGTATTGTTCGTCGGTCAGGCGCGCAAAGGACTATATCCACGAAGGCGACATCTTTCAAGTTGTTCTCTCGCGCCGAGTGCAAGTTCCGTTCACGGGCGATCCATTTCCTGTTTATCGTGCCCTGCGCATTATCAATCCATCCCCATATCTTTTTTACCTCGATTACGGATCTGTAAAGCTTATCGGATCCTCGCCGGAAGTTTTAGTACGTGTGCAGGATTGCACTGTTTCTGTAATGCCGATTGCAGGTACGCGCAAGCGCGGCAAAACTGTGCAAGAAGACAAGCTTTTAGAGGAAGAATTGCTGCGCGATGAAAAGGAAGCGGCGGAACATGTGATGCTGGTTGATTTGGGACGCAACGATATCGGACGTGTGAGTGAATACGGCACAGTGCACGTTCCCTTCTTCAAACGCCTGAAACGGTTTTCGCATGTAATGCATCTGGTTTCTGAAGTGCAGGGAAAACTCAAAGCGGATGCAAATAGTATCGATGCACTGCGGGCTTGTTTTCCTGCCGGTACTGTCTCTGGCGCTCCGAAAGTCCGCGCAATGGAAATTATCAATGAATTAGAACCGGTGCGGCGCGGGATTTACGCTGGCGCGGTCGGCTACCTTGGTTTTGACGGTGCACTCGATACGTGCATTGCGATCAGAACAATTGTTGCGGCGAACGGCATGCTGACCATTCAAGCAGGCGCGGGCATCGTTGCGGATTCAGTTCCGGAACTTGAGTACAAAGAAACTGTGAATAAAGCGCAAGCGTTACTCGATGCGCTCGCCGTTGCATCGAACGGTCTCATGAAAATTCACAGTGGTAATGGATATTCTGGAGAACAGCAATGATTCTGGTGATCGATAATTATGATTCGTTCACGTACAATCTTGTGCAGGCAATCGGCAAGAAGACGAAGGATATTCTTGTGAAGCGTAACAATGAGCTTGCTGCCGATGAGATAGCACGTCTTGCGCCGCGCGGTATCATCCTGTCGCCGGGTCCCGGTAAGCCGGAAAATGCCGGCATAACAGTAGAAGTGATTCAACGTTTCGGGTCAACAATTCCAATCCTTGGCGTGTGTCTCGGGCACCAGGCAATTGGTCTTGCTTTTGGTGCGCAAATTACGCACGCACCTTCGCTTATGCACGGAAGAACTTCAACGGTAACGCATTCCGGTGAGACCATTCTCAAATCGGTGGCAAATCCATTACTTGTAGGGCGTTACCACTCGCTTATCATTTCACCGCAACAATTTCCTGATGACCTCAAAATATCCGCCCGCACATACGACGGTATAATTATGGGTGTGACACACCGGAAGTATCCTATCGAAGGAATTCAATTTCATCCTGAATCAGTTCTTACGCAGGATGGTGAAATTATTCTTAATAACTGGCTGGAGGTTTATAAAATCCTATGAAAACACACATTGAAAAATGTTTGTCGGGCGAACACCTGACAGTAACAGAAGCGTCAAACGCGCTGGATACTATCATGACCGGGCAGGCAACCGATTCCCAAATTGCCGGCCTCATGATTGCTCTGCGTGCAAAAGGCGAAACGGTGGATGAGCTTGTAGGCTTTGCCCGTACGATGCGCGAACATGCTGTCAAGATTTCCATAGAAGATCCGGATGCAATTGATATGTGCGGCACCGGCGGCGATGGTTTGGGCACATTTAACATTTCGACTGTTGCATCGTTTGTTGCGGCGGGGGCCGGCGTCACGGTTGCAAAGCATGGCAATCGCTCTGTCTCAAGTCAATGCGGCAGTGCGGATGTGCTCACGGCGCTGGGTGTGAATGTCCAGAGCTCGGCTGAAACGGTGCAGGCATGCATTAACCGCATCGGCATCGGATTCTTATTTGCACCGCTGCATCATCCGGCGATGAAATACGCTGCAAAGCCGCGTTCAGAATTAGGAGTGCGGAGTTTTTTCAATATTATCGGTCCGTTGACAAATCCGGCCGGTGTAAAACGTCAGCTCGTAGGAGTCTACAATCCGCAAGTTGCTCCTATACTTGCTGGTGCGCTCCAAAAGCTTGGTGCTGAAAAAGCATGCGTTGTCCACAGCAATGACGGCATGGATGAAGTAACGCTCTCCAGTGGAACAAAAGTCTATGAAGTAAATAAGAATGAACAATTGCGTGAATATCATTTACAGCCGGAGGATTTTGGTTTTTCAAAGCTGACACTTGATGGTCTACACGGCGGTGACAAGAATGCGAATGCGGCCATCGCGATGAAGGTGTTGCAAGGCGGGAAGAGTTCTGCGCGTGATGTAGTTGTTGCGAATGCGGCGCTTGGAATTTATGTTTCAGGAAAAGCGAATACCATCCTTGAAGGAAAGCAGAAAGCCGAAGAGTCAATTAATTCCGGCAAAGCATTGGAGAAATTGAAAAAACTTATTCAATATACCGACCAGCCATGAACATCCTCGAAGAAATTCTTGAACATAAGCGGCAGGAAGTTGCGCTTGCGAAAAAAGCAATGCCGCTCGAGCAGCTGAAAGACATGTCGGGTTTTGCACGGAATTGTTACTCATTGCAAAAAGCCTTAAGTGGAAAAGATACTGTTGTCATAGCGGAGATTAAGAAAGCATCACCGTCAAAGCAAGTCATCCGGGAAGATTTTCATCCGTTGGAGATAGCACGTGCATATGTTGACGGCGGTGCCAGTGCGCTTTCGGTGTTAACGGATAAAAAATATTTTCAAGGAGACATCCGTTTTATCGCAGACATGCGTTCATCTGTGCCAATACCGATTCTGCGAAAAGATTTTATTATAGATTCGTACCAGCTTGCAGAAGCAAAAGCGTTTGGCGCTGATGCCGTACTCTTGATAGCGGCAGCGTTGAAACCAGAGCGAATGCGCGATTTGTTTCATGAAGCGGCATCACTTGGACTTGAATGTCTCGTAGAAGTACATACGATACGCGAACTCAATATTCTTAATTTTATTCCGGCAAGAATGATTGGGGTCAATAATCGAAACCTATCAAACTTCGCAGTAGATATATCGACAACCATTCGGGTAGCTTCTCGAATTCCCAAAGAAATCATTATCGTCAGCGAAAGCGGAATTACAAATAGAAAAGAGATCGAGCAGCTGGCCGCGCACGGCATTCGCGCGGTCCTTGTTGGCGAAAGCTTCATGCGTGCACACAATCCTGGGGAGGCATTGCGTGCACTGCTGATAACCTCAAAGGATATAAGCAAGTGAAAGTAAAAATTTGCGGTATTACGAATATTGATGATGCGCTCTATGCGGCAGAACTTGGCGCTGACGCACTGGGATTCATTTTCGTTAAATCAAGTCCGCGCTATATTGCTCCGAGTGCCGCTCGAAAAATCATTCGGGCACTGCCGCCATTTGTTGTGCCGATTGGAGTTTTTGTTGATGTACCACAAGAAGAAATTATTGGAGTAATTGAACAAACAGGAATCAATTGCGTTCAACTTCATGGAAATGAATCGCCAAAACAGCTTGCCAATTTTCCGGTACCTGTGTATAAATCATTTCGTGTTGATTCCAGCTTTAATCCGGAAATCCTTCGCCGATATAAAGGATCAGCGTACCTTTTAGATACGAAGATATCCGGCAAGCTCGGCGGTACAGGTCAGACTTTTGATTGGGAAATAGCCATAAAAGCAAAGGAGTATGGGCGCATTATTCTTGCCGGTGGTTTGACACCGGAAAATATAATTGAAGCAGCACAGAAAGTGCGGCCGTATGCTGTGGATGTGAACAGTGGAGTTGAAGAAAGTCCAGAAAAAAAAAGTAGATCTAAACTGAAGTTGCTGTTTGAAAAACTCAATCAAATAGAAAGTGTTTGATATCTGTGACTATTTATTTTTTACCAGAATATCGGTTGAACTCCTATGGAGTTCATTTCAGATTACCGACAAATATGTAAAAACAAACAATTCCTAATGGAGTTGAACAATTGTCGAACGAGCAAAACGAGAAAAGAATCCCGCGAGGGATTCAAGGTTTGTGGAAAACAGTAACACGCGACAGAGAATTCCGTTAGGAGTTCCACAATAAAAAAGGATATTATACTGTCCGAAAGTAACTGGCGGTGATGAAGAATGATACAAAACAAGGAATCGGAAAAATGAAATCAACAAAACACTTATACGACTATCCAGATAAGCGCGGATATTTTGGCAGCTACGGCGGCAGATTTGTACCAGAGACACTCATGCACGCATTGTTCGAACTTGAAGAACTTTATCGAGAAGCAAAACGCGACCCGAAATTTAAAAAAGAATTTACGACGATGCTGCACACGTACGCAGGGCGTCCAACACCATTGACGTTTGCAAATCGATTGACAGAACATTATAGGCGCGGGAAAATCTATTTAAAGCGCGAAGATCTCTGCCATACAGGTGCACATAAAATCAATAACACGATAGGTCAGATTTTATTGGCGAAACGCGCAGGCAAGAAACGTATCATTGCAGAAACGGGCGCGGGGCAGCACGGCGTTGCAACAGCAACAGTTGCGGCAAAAATGGGATTGCCGTGTGTTGTATATATGGGTGAAGAAGATATTCAGAGGCAGGAATTAAATGTGCATCGGATGAAAATGTTGGGCGCGAAAGTTGTTTCGGTTACAACAGGAAGTCGCACATTAAAGGATGCAACAAGCGAAGCCATCCGTGATTGGGTAACCAATGTTGACAGTACGTTTTATATTATCGGCTCGGTCGTAGGCCCGCATCCGTATCCAATGATGGTACGTGATTTTCAATCGATCATTGGTGAAGAAACGCGGAAACAAATTCTTGGTCGCGAGGGCAGGGTTCCTTCCATTCTTCTTGCCTGTGTTGGAGGCGGCAGTAATGCTATGGGTTTGTTTTTTCCGTTTATTCAGGATCATGTTCGCATGATTGGCGTGGAGGCTGCCGGATGCGGATTGCATACGAAAAAACATGCAGCAACACTGACAAAAGGAACACCAGGCGTATTGCACGGTTCGTTCAGTTATTTACTGCAGGATAAGAATGGACAAGTAGAATTAGCGCACTCCATTTCTGCCGGACTTGATTATCCCGGCGTTGGCCCGGAGCATAGCGCGCTGAAAGACCTTGGCAGAGTTACATATGTATCCATTACCGATAAACAAGCACTGAGTGCCGCGCATCTTCTGACGCGATTGGAGGGAATTATTCCCGCGCTCGAATCGGCGCATGCATTCGCCTATCTGAATAAACTTATGCCTGCAACATCAAAAAAGGATATTGTTGTGGTCAATCTTTCAGGCCGCGGCGACAAGGATATGGCAATGTACTCGACTGCGCTGTCGATCGGAGGTAAAATAAAATGAATCGTATCACAACAAAGCTCCAAGCACTCTCAGCACGAAAAGAAAAAGCGCTCGTATGCTTTTTGACAGCGGGATTTCCGACTCTTGATGCTACTCTTCCCTTAGTATCAGAAATTGAAAAAGGCGGAGCCGACATCATCGAGCTGGGGATGCCGTTTTCAGATCCTCTTGCAGAGGGACCGGTAATTCAACACAGTTCCCATGTTGCTTTGCAACAAGGAACGACATTGGATAAAATTCTTTCGTATGTAAAAACAATCCGTCGGTCTTCGGAAATTCCTTTGGTGTTGATGGGTTATCTGAATCCAATTCTTACGTACGGTGCAGAGAGGTTTTTTCGTGCAGCGGCCAAAGCCGGGGTAGATGGCGTGATTCTTCCAGAATTGCCTCTTGAAGAATCAAAAAGATACAAATCAATTTGTGTGAGTTCAGGTCTTGCAAATATTATTCTTGTGACCCCGACAACGCCACCCGAGAGAATTGCGATGATCGACCGCGCGTCAGAAGGATTCCTTTACTGCGTGTCAACAACCGGTGTCACTGGCTCTGCCGGAAACTCGATAAGCAGCAGGTATATCGGTAATGTAAAAAAATCAGCAAAGAAAAATCCAGTGCTGGTTGGGTTTGGTATCAAAACTCCAGCAGATGCACATCGCATAGCTCAATATGCAGACGGTGTCATTATTGGGAGTGCGCTTGTTCAAAGGATTGCACGGGGAGATTCACCACGGAAAATCGGTCATTGGGTGCGACAACTCAAAAAGGCATTATAATTTAAATTGAAGAAGATCGTTGAATATGAAACATCATTATGTGCATGGGTATAACGAACGAGAATCTGTGAGATTAGAAGATCAAGCTAATTGTTTAAGTGAACTTCTTCATTACGATTCAATATTTCCAAAAGGTTCAACGATTCTTGAAGCTGGCTGTGGAGTTGGAGCGCAAACCAAGATCATTGCTCCAAAGAATCCGGATTCAAAATTTATATCCATTGATATTTCAGACGAGTCGCTACAGAAGGCAGATTCTCTTATCAAATCGCTTAATATCCGTAATGTAGAGTTTCAGATCGCAAATATTTTTGATTTGAAATTTCAAGAAGAATCGTTTGACCATATTTTTGTTTGTTTTGTTCTTGAACATCTTCCGAATCCTCAGGATGCATTAGTCATTCTCAAAAAGGTTTTAAAAAAGGGAGGAACTATTACTCTTATTGAAGGAGATCATGGTTCGACTTTCTTTTATCCTTACAGCCAATACGCACAAGCCGCGATTAATGCTCAGGTGACATTGCAGTCAGAGAATGGCGGTAATGCACTCATCGGCAGACAGCTGTATCCTTTGCTCGTCAGTTCAGGGTTTAAGAAATGCAAAGTATCTCCAAGAATGGTCTATGTAGACTCAAGCAAACCTGATTTTGTGGAAGGATTCACAAAGAATACTTTTACTTCTATGATTGAAGGGGTGAAAGAGAAAGCTGTTAAGAATTCAATAATGGATGCGCCATCATTTGATAAGGGAGTTCAAGATTTATATAGGACAACTCAATCAGATGGTGTTTTTTGTTACACGTTTTTTAAAGGTATCGGCTATAATATTTAAAAATAAATGGCGATCTCAAGACTTGAATTCATATGGTTTAGCAGATTCAGGTCGTCCTTTGATTTTTCTTTGATCGTTCCGCCCATTTCTTCAACCGTTTCTGTACGGCGGGACTGCGTAATTCACGCAGTGCATCCGATGCGATCCACTTCGCAGAAGAAGAATTCATCCTATGAATTTCTTCTGCAGTCTTGATAGCATGTGGATTGAGGTTCAGACTGCGTTTTCCAATCTGACGAAGCGCCCAGTTGACAGCTTTCTTCACATAGGTACGTTCGTCTGTAGCGTATTTTTTAATAAGCGGAAGATATTGAAGAAATACCGCATCATCCGCTTTTTTGTCGTTGACGCACAGCGTCGCTATCAATGTAAATCCGGCGCGCCGGACAAACTCCTGTTTTTGTTTTACCCATTTCAAAGCAAGTTCTTGCGCATACGGTGTGTCGCGGAAACAATGCATGCAGACACCGTCGCAAATTGCCCAGTTGTCAAAATCTTTCACCCATGCATTCATTGTGCTTCTCTTTATCTGCTTTGGATCAGCAATGAGGGCGCCAAGAATTCGTGCATCATAGATTCCGGTTTGCCAGAGCTCGAGTGCAAGCTCTTGATTGGTACCAATGGTGTTAGCAAGTGAGAAAAGAAGTTTTGAGGAAACACCAAGTACATTACGGGAACTTTTAATGCCATATCTTGCCATACCTTCGACATTCTTGGGATTGGCGTTGGAGTAAAGTGTGGTAAGGATTGAATTGGTTTGGGAGTTCAAAGTATTCTCATATTTAGTAAAATGAATTTATTACTGATATAATAAAAACTTCTTGTTTGAATTTCAATTATACAAAAGGTCTTCGTTGTACCAATCAACGTAAAGTATATTCTTTGAGCAATTTTGCATTTTTCAACTCTTTTATTCTTGATATAGCTTTTCGTTCACTTCGTTTGTACATTAGCGGGTGAAGAAACGATCAACACCTAAGATCTTACGAGCTTTTCTCGCTCAACTATGATGCATGTACTGATGAATAAAGTATCTCATTTTTTGAAACTTGGCGGACGAATCACCACACTTTTTATTTGCCTTCTTACCTTGAGCGTAAGTTTATCCGGTGAAATTGGACAGCAGCAATTCTCATTGTCCCGGAATGGCAGTGCATAAATTTTTGATTCCTGCAAAGATCCGAAGTGTGGCCGATATTTGCTCCGGTGGGAAACACTCGCACCCAATCGAGATCAAGAACAGAATATAAAACCACCCAATACATTGCTTGAACTTGTTGAATATTAAGCATAATAAGATGAATGAATATAGAAGACATTTATTATTTCCAATCTTGAGTGTTGTTGTTATTCTGTTTCCAGCAGGACTCATTGCTCAACGTGATATACAAAAACCTCTGAAGCAGGTAGTACAAGAAGCCCTTGATTTTTCTGTGCAACAGAGTTCGCGTATGGCGCATTCCCTTCAAAACCAACCAGGCTTATTACCCAAGACGGCGGATAAATCCGAAAATTTACAGACCTGTCGTTCAGACTGGTGGACAAGCGGCTTCTTCCCAGGTGTATTATGGTACTTGTATGAATATTCCGGCAGAGAAGAAATAAAGAAATGGGCGCAGGAATACACTCGTCGGGAGGAAGATCAGCAATTCACCACGAATAATCACGACGTGGGTTTTATAATATTTTGCAGTTTTGGCAATGGCTTTAGGATCACGCATGATTCAACCTATAGAAAAATTATTCAGACAGCGTCACATTCGCTCATCACTCGCTTTCATCCATCTATTGGATGCATACGTTCATGGGATTATGCCGAATGGAATAAGCAATGGCAATATCCTGTTATTATAGATAATATGATGAACCTGGAAATGCTTATGTGGGCTGCACAAGAATTTCAATATCCGGCGTTCTCAGATGCGGCAATATCGCATGCCAATGTTACTATGAAAAATCATTACCGCTCCGACTATAGCTGTTACCACGTCGTAAGCTATGATACTATTACAGGATTTCCTGAACTTAAAGAAACTGCACAAGGATATAGTAATTATTCTGCCTGGGCCCGCGGTCAGGCATGGGGATTATACGGTTTTACCATGATGTATCGTTTTACGAAAGACACGGCATACCTTGAACAAGCAAAGCACATTGCTGATTTTATTATTCACCATCCGCGATTACCCGAAGATAAAATTCCGTATTGGGATTTCGATGCACCCAATATTCCTGATTGCCTTCGCGATGCTTCGGCAGGATCCATTATTTGTTCTGCACTTATAGATCTGAGCCGGTATGTTGAAACGAAATTATCTGGAGAATATCTTTCGGTCGCTGAAACTCAAATTCGAACCCTGAGCTCATCTGAATATCGTAATGCAATAGGTACTCAAGGAAATTTTATTCTTCGACATAATGTTGGGCATATGCCTAATAAGACTGAAGTGGACGTGCCGCTGATATACGCCGATTATTATTATGTCGAAGCTCTTATGAGAATGAAGAAGTTAAAAGGTTTGTAAAAATCGGCTCCTGCTGTGCGAACCTTTTTACAGTTTGAACGTCCAATATACCTAATGGACCTCAACAATGAACGCGCTTCGCATGTTGACTGTTCAAAATTATGAATCCAGAAAATAAAAAGAGTTTCTTCTATCCGCGTTTTTGTGGAAACCTCATAAAACTGATAATCGGTTTGGGATTGATCTATATTGTCTTTATTTGGACAAATCAACCCGACTCCAACATACAAAGAACTACCAATCATCGCCATTCTGCCCTCGTGCTTCCGGCACAATGGACGAAAGACTTTAGCAGGGACGAGGACAGAATTGCGCAGCATTTTTCTGTAGATACATTACCCGGACTGATGCGGCGTGGTTTGATTAAAAAATATGAGCGGCGTCAAACAGGGACTATATTGTATGTCGCAGGGAAGATTTGGAAAACGCGATCAAGATTCTTTAAGGAGAGCCTGCTTTCAGAAGCATTGGTATATAACAAGGTGAATGGATACGAGTTAGAAACACGAATTATTGATCACCGTTCACTGCAATTGTATGCAAAAGCAATTTCTGCAGACCGAAAAGAATTTTTTGATTGATACAATATTCGTACTATTCACAGAGTCATACGAATAACTATATCTTCTGGATTTCCCTCATCGCATTCGTTATATTAACACGGTCATTCATTCGGAAATTATTGTGCTGAAACCACTCAAAGCTCTGGGTCAAAACTTTCTGCGGGATGAAAACATCCTGCACAAAATTGTAGAAAGCCTTGACCTTCGGACCGGCGATGTTGTTGTAGAAATCGGTTCCGGTCAAGGTGCGCTGACAAAGCATTTGTGTGAAAAGCCGGTGAAACTTGTCGGTATCGAAGTGGACGAGAGGGCAGTTCGGCTTCTTCAGGAACGATTTGGCGAGAAATTGGAACTGATACACCGCGATGTTCTCGAACTCAATCTTGCCGAACTGGCACAACACAACGGGAAAAAAGTGCGTGTTGTTGGCAATATTCCATATTATCTTACGAGTGAAATTCTCTTCTGGCTGTTCGATGCACGGATGGCAGTTGCCGATGCGACATTGATGGTGCAATTTGAAGTGGCGAGGCGCCTTATTGCTCCGCCGAAGAACAAGGAATATGGAATACTTTCAATCTTCACCCAATTCTACACCGAATGTGAAATGCTCTTCAAGGTTTCGCGGAATTGTTTTTTCCCAAAGCCGGAAGTGGATTCTGCCGTCGTCTGTTTTAAATTCAAGGAACAATTACCGGATTGTGATGAAATGCTTTTTCGATCGATCGTGCGTTCTACATTTGGTCAGCGACGAAAGACGCTGCGGAACGGATTGAAGTCGATGGGATACGATGATGCAGTGTTAAAACAAATTCAAGTTGATTTGACGAGGAGACCGGAAGATTTGAGCGTGGAAGAATTCATTTTCCTATCACGAAATCTTTCTGCAATCAACCATCACAGTGAACAATGATCCCTATCCGATTTAAGCGGTGAAGAAGTTCGAAAGGTGAATGATGGACGAAAAAAATCCAAAATATACAACTGCGTTAGTAGTTCTTACATCCCTTTTTTTTATGTGGGGATTTATCATGGTACTCAACGATATTCTGATTCCGTTCCTTAAAAAAATGTTCGAGCTTAACCGCTACCAGTCGATGTATGTCCAGTTCACATTTTTCGGCGCATATTTTATCGGTTCGGTCGTTTATTTCATAATTTCGGTACTCTGGGGAGATCCCATGAGCAAAATGGGATATAAGAACGGTATTATCCTTGGTCTTCTGATCTCTGCCGCTGCTTGTGCCGGATTTTATCATGCATCTTTATACCGATTATTTGTTATCTCTACCTGACGTTCTATGGAATGAAGGGACATATTCCCGCATATAAAAAAGGAGAGGCATGAATCAAAAAGAAGTAGTACTTGGCGTTGATATCGGAGGCACCAACACGAAATTTGGTTATGTCGATAAGACCGGAAATCTTCTCGCTGAAGGGGAGATGTCGACAGAAGCACTTCGGCCGTCAGACGAATTCTTTGAACGGCTTCATAACGAAGCAGAGAAACTCTTTGCGCCAAAAAAAGATCAACTGAAACTTGTTGGCATCGGCTTGGGTGCTCCTAATGGTAATTATTATAAGGGTACTATTGAACAGCCGCCGAATTTAAGCTGGAAGTATGTCGATGTTGTCGCGACACTGAAGCGCTGGTATTCCATCCCCGTTGTGTTGACGAATGATGCGAATGCCGCTGCTCTGGGAGAACAATTGTTCGGAGCGGCAAAAGGAATGAAAGATTTCATTGTGATTACGCTGGGAACCGGACTTGGCAGCGGTATTGTAGCAAATGGAGAACTCATTTACGGACATGATGGCTTTGCAGGAGAGATCGGTCATACAATTGTCGATCCGAATGGACGTTTGTGCGGCTGCGGACGGCGCGGATGCTTGGAGACGTACGCATCGGCAAGCGGAATTTGCCGGACGGTTGAGGAACTTCTTCATGAGTCATCATCCCCAAGTGAACTTCGAGAAATCAGTCTCGACAAGCTCACTTCAAAACGCATTTATGAAGCAGCACAGCATGGAGATAAACTCGCTTTGGAAGCATTTGAAATGACAGGTCGATATCTTGGATTGAAACTTGCAGATTCGGTTGCCTATACAAGTCCGGAAGCAATTATTCTTTTCGGAGGATTGGCTGCAGCGGGGGATTTTATTTTTGTGCCGACAAAGAAATATATGGAAGAATATCTTCTCGGCATTTTTAAGAATAAAGTACGATTATTGCGATCGGGTTTGCCGAAAGGAAATTCTGCGATTCTAGGAGCTGCTGCACTTATATGGAAAGAATTACTGAAAGTATAATTCAACTTTAATCTGTGAATTAGAAAAAGTTTTATATGAAATATCCAGGAACGCATGAAAGAAAGTCGCATACGATGAAATACTCCATGGTTTGTGCTTGCTTTGCGTCTATACTTACTTTTCAAAATTTGTTTTCTGCGAACGTTGATCAGAAAATGAAATTTGAAATTCAGGATCATTGGAAATTTAAGCAGGAGAATACCGGACAATGGTATCCTGCAGAAGTCCCGGGTTGTGTTCATACAGATCTTATGAGGAATAATTTGATACCAGATCCATTTGTTGGAACAAACGAGCAGTCGTTGCAATGGATTGGTGAGAAGAATTGGATCTATGAAACATCATTCGATGTACCGGCAGAGATTTTAAAAAAAGAATTCATTGAGCTTGTTTTCGAAGGATTGGACACTTACGCGGATGTAACACTGAATGATTCGCTAATTCTGAAAGCGAACAATATGTTCCGAACATGGCGGATCGACTGCCGAAAATTATTCAACGAACATGGAAATCATATAGTTGTTCAATTTAAGAATGTTTTTGATGAAAACCTGCCGAAATACAAAGTAGCTCCTTTTGAACTGCAGGCTTGTGATAATAATGATCAGGCAGATGTCAAGATTGCTATGTATTCCCGGAAAGCTCAATTCCATTACGGATGGGATTGGGGCCCGCGTTTGATCACCTGCGGTATTTGGCGTCCGGTGTATGTAGAAGCATGGAGTAAGTTCAAGATACAGGATGTTCATGTCCAACAACAGAATGTCTCATCAACCGGTGCCGATATTATTTCTACAATCAATATTGTTTCTACAAAGGAACAAGCGGTATCCGCTTCTATTTTTCTTGACAGCCTGAATATGGCAACGGAGTTGCTCAATCTCAAGCCAGGGATCAATAAGGTAACGCTTAACAGCCATTATCCTAATCCGCAGCTCTGGTGGACAAATGGATTAGGCGCACATAAGCTTTATGGCTATCAACTCAGTGTAAAGAATGATTCTGGCATTCAGGATAATTATTCGACAAAAATTGGTATTAGATCTCTCGAAGTTGTCCGTGAAAAAGATTCGATAGGGACAAGTATGATGGTTCGTCTCAATGGTATTCCTGTGTTTATGAAGGGAGCGAACTATATTCCCCAGGATAATTTTCAAAACAGGATCACAAAAGAACGATGTGAACATATCGTCAGCTCAGCAGCGGAAGCGAACATGAACATGCTTCGCGTCTGGGGGGGCGGAATTTATGAAGATGATCAGTTCTATGAGTTGTGCGATCGGTACGGAATTCTTATTTGGCAAGAAATGATTTTTGCATGTGCTATGTACCCTGGTGACCATGAGTTTTTCGAGAATGTTCGGCAGGAAGTTATCGACAACATAATTCGAATCCGCAACCATGCATGTTTGGCAATGTACTGCGGCAACAATGAAAACATAATTGCATGGAGGCAATGGGGCTGGAAGGAGAAATATGATACTGCGATACAACACACCTACGAGCAACAAGAAAAGAAATTATATTATGAAGTGATTCCCTCTGCAATACATGAAGCAGATTCAACCCGATACTATCATCCTACCAGTCCAGCTGCAGGATTTAAAGACATAGCGGCAAATGAAGGAGATATTCATTATTGGGGAGTATGGCATGGAAAGGAGCCTTTCGAAATGTATGCCTCGACACTCGCCCGATTCGTAAGTGAATATGGATTTCAATCGTATCCGGAATTATCCACGATTGCTCACTATGCAAAACCAGGAGAGAGAAAACTCCATTCGAGGGTCATACTGTCTCATCAACGCTGCATGGCTGATGAACGGCGCGATAAAGAATACGGGAATCGGTTGATTCAAGTGTATATGGACAGATGGTACCACACACCAAAAGATTTTAAATCCTTTGTGTATGTGAGTCAAGTTTTACAGGCAGAAGGTGTCAAGGTAGCAATGGAAGCACACCGCCGTGCGATGCCGTATTGCATGGGAAGTCTCTATTGGCAATTAGACGATTGCTGGCCGGTGGCTTCTTGGTCGAGCATCGATTATTACGGCCGATGGAAAGCACTGCATTACACTGCGAAGAATTCCTATGCCCCTATTCTTCTTTCACTGGTCCTCTCTGAAAAAGACGTCCAAGTTCATATTGTGTCGGACAAAATAGATACTGTTGATGCCGTTCTCGATATGACTGTTATGAATTTTGACGGCAATGTTGTGTCTCAACAATCCATACCATTGCTTGTGAAACCAAACCAGGCAGTACGAGCTGCGGTTCTTTCTAGGTCACAGCTTGTATCCAATCTCGATACATCGAGGCTAATATTTGTTTGTCGTCTGAAAAAGGGAGATTCACTGCTTGCAGAAAATACTTCTTATTTTACATCTCCAAAAAATCTGGCTCTCAAACATCCAAAATTTGTGAAGAATATCAGAAAGATAAATTCTGGATTTTTGATAGAATTGACCACGAAGACATTAGCTAAAAATGTTTATCTTTCCTGCAGTGACAGTAACGGATTCTTTAGTGACAACTATTTTGATTTGATCCCAGCAGTCCCGCGGACGATAACAGTAAAAACAAAGCTACAATATGACGAATTTGCACGATCGTTGAAAGTTATGAGTTTAATAGATAGTTATAGTAAATGAAATCGTACTAATAAAAGAAGATGAAAGTGAACGTCCGTAGGAAATGTGAATATCCGTTTCTCTTAGTGAGGATCGAGATATTGGAAATTTGAATTTCATTATGACTATGAAGAAGTTACTATCCTATCTTGCCCCGGTTGATTTTGTCTCCATCGTCTTCATGCTTTTTCTGATTGGATTGAATCTGATCTTCCTTGGTCGCGTGTCAGCATGGCTGGAGATCATAGTCATCGACCTTGTCGTTATTGCTGTCATCTTTTTGTTGGCATATTTAGCAGAGACAAATAAAACGAAACTCCTGATCGGCCTCCATCGTTTTTACAGTTATGCGTTTGTCTTATTTGTTTTCAAAGAAATTTATTTAATGGTACAGCCAATTCATCCCGTGGATTATGATTGGCTCTTTATTTCAATCGATCACTGGTTCTTCGGAGTCAATCCTACTCAGTGGGCGGCACAGTTCGCGCATCCGGTGTTAACAGAGATATTTCAAGTTGCATATTTTTCCTATTACATACTGTTTCTCATGCTTGGCATAGAACTCTATCGTCGTTCCACGATTGATGAATTTGATCATGCCGCGTTTCTCGTCGTGTATGGATTTTATCTTTCTTATTTGGGATATTTTCTGTTACCGGCTGTCGGTCCACGCTTTACATTGCATAATTATTATTTGCTTGACCAGGAATTACCGGGTTTATTTCTTACGACACCGATACGCAATTTCATCAATGCAGGCGAATCGATTTCCTCAACACTTCCCAACGTGATACAATTTGTTCAGCGTGATGTATTTCCAAGCGGGCATACACAACTTACGCTGATTGTCGTCTATCTTGGCCATCACTACCGCCTCAGGACGAGATGGATTATGACGGTCCTTGCCGGATTGCTTATTGTTGGAACAATTTATTTGCGTTATCATTATGTCGTTGATCTTATAGGTGGCGCAATGTTTTTCTTGTTCACGATATGGAGCGGCAAGAAGATTCAAGCCTGGTGGGAATATCAATTAAAAAGATTAAATTGAAAATGAAAAAATGGATGTAACTGATTCCTGATTACTGAAAACTGGGTGCTGACCACTGTATACTGACAACTGAACAAGTAACAAATCGAACTCAATCACCGTAGATAACAAAGTATGACACACGAACAAATTTTACATGAACTTGAACAGCTCGCATCCAATTGCGGCATTGCCATTCGATATGAAAAAGGCGACTTCGATGGCGGATATTGCGTCCTCAAAACAGAACGGCTTATCGTTATTAATAAGCGGTTAGCGCCGGCGCGGCGTGCACCCGTGTTAGCACAGGGATTAGCGGAAGTTGGCATCGATGAAATGTATTTAAAGCCGGCCATTCGGGAATATATCGAAGACGAACTCGCACGTGCTGCGAAGTCTTGATTACGATCTGTTGTTCAACGATGTGTTTAAGTTATTAAAGAAATTTGCCCAATGGAAAAATCAAAACAGCTTTTACCGTTCTTGCTTTTAATCCCTCTTGCGTTATTCATTATCATCACGCTCTTTCCCCTGTCGCATCCTTATGGCGGTATTTCTCTTCCGTTGGATCGTTCCGCGCTTTTAGAAAGAACGCGCAGCGTGATGGACAGCCTAAAGCTGGCGGATGATGGCTTTTGGCCTGAGGTCTCTTTCATAGCAAATCGTCCGTTGTTGGGACAAGCACAAAAAATGGTTGGGATTTCGGAAGCAAATTCTCTCATCAGGGATAGTCTTCCGGTCTATAAATGGAAAATTCTCTGGCGCAAGGATAATAGTTTTCAGTTTAGTCTTGGGAATGAAAACAAAACAAAAAAAGAACAAGCGGAGAAAATAGAAAATCTTATTCGTGGAGATATTACGTTAACATTTGATACAAAGGGAAGATTGCTTGAGTACACGAGAAATATTTTAGATACACTCCAGCTTCCCAGTCTCTCACCTCCGGAAGCGAAGCGATTCGCAGTGGCATTTCTTCATACCTATTCGTCTCCAATTTTGATGGTAGATACTTCACAGGCCGTGTCTGAAAAAGTAACTCAGCAGTTGCACCGTACTGATTATGAATACACGTGGCGTTCACCATCGATGATTTTGGGTGATCCCGTAACTGTGAAAGTGAAGGTCTCGGGAAATATTATAACATCATACGAACCGGATATTGCTGTGCCGGAGAAATATAAGTGGTCAAATTCCGATTCAATTTATGGGATTATCTTTATCATCCTGATAATTGGCGGAGGAATTCTTATAGCGGTCATTGCAGTAAAACGGATTCGTTCATTTGAAATAGGTTTTCGGCAAGCGCTTTTGATGGGAAGTATTGTTGCTGTCGCTTTTGGGATTCAATTGTACATCAATGTCCAAAACAACAAAAGTTGGTGGGAAATTATTATTCCGATGTTGCTGGTACCGATATTCATCGGTGGTACTCTTGTATTGATATGGACGATTGCCGAGTCTCTGACACGTGAAGTATGGCGAGAAAAGATGATTCCGTTCGACCTGATCTCTCGAGGGCACGTGCTGCACCCGAATATTGGCTGGAGTTTTGTGCGGGGAATATCATTTGGCCTAAGTCTCTATGCTCTGTTCTTACTATTGACGTGGGCAGGAAACAGAGTAATTCCAGTTTCAATCGCTCTCATGGATGATTCGTCCATACACACATTCGATGCAGGTGCCCCATGGTTGCTGATTCTCTCGCATGCAATTTTTATTTCATTCTTTATGTTTGCATTCATATTGCTCTTCTTGATTTCTTTCCTGCGAAAATATATTCCTTCAAGAGCACTTCTCTTGGCACTTTCAACCATTGCATTAACGGTGGTCAGCCTTGAACACATGGAACCGATTGCAGCTGCGCTGGTGATCCAGTCGATCGTTGCATTATTCATCGTGTGGATATTCTATCAATATGACGGATTGACAGCTCTTCTTGCATTGATCGTCTCTGCAGTGATACCGGAAACAGCTGGTCTTTTCTGTGCCGGTAATCCTTCATTCACAGAGAGTGGATTATTTATTGTTCTTATCAGTGCTCTCATGTATGCTGCATCTCTTATTCTCTGTTTCCGAAAAAGTACTATCCATGATTTCGATGAGATTGCACCGGTATTTGCAAAACACATCACTGAGCGGCAGCGGCTTCAACAAGAACTGGAAATTGCACGAAACGTTCAAATGAGTTTCCTGCCCAAATGCGATCCGTCAATTCCGCAATTCGATATTTGTTCACGCTGTGTGCCGGCGCTGGAGGTCGGTGGTGATTATTATGATTTCATAGAAATAGGGGAAAACAAACATGCCGTTGCAATAGGGGATGTCTCGGGAAAAGGAACACAGGCCGCATTTTTCATGACATTAACAAAAGGATTTCTGCGTGCGTTGGCGCATGTGTCAGAATCGCCGGCAAAAGTTCTCACTCAGGTGAATCATCTTTTTTATGAAAATGTTGAACGCGGAATCTTTATCAGTATGATTTATGGTGTGTTTGATACAATGAAGAAAACGCTGAGTCTTGCTCGTGCAGGGCACAATCCGGTCATTATGCGAAAATCACATGCCGCGTATGTACAGATCGTGAATCCTACCGGTCTCGCACTTGGACTTGATGTAGGATTAAAATTCTCTCAATCGATCGAAGAGGTGACGATCGAATATCAGCACGGCGACCTTTTCATCTTCTATACTGATGGCCTTACAGAAGCTATGAATGCTCAGAAAGCACAGTTTGGAGAAGAACGGCTCTCAACAATGGTAGAACAACTTGCATCAGGTACCGCATCTGAGATTATGGAGGGTGTTTTTGCTGAAATAAAGTCATTTGTTGGTAAAACCAAACAGCACGACGATATGACGATTGTCGTTATCAAAGTAAAAAGTGTTATTTCATGATATTTAACTTTTGACTTTTTGCTTGCAATACCTTATTCTATTTATTGAATTCCAGATGCTTACTTCGCTCCAACTATTTAGACAAGGAGATTATAATGCGTATTCTCATTATTAATGGACCCAATCTTGATATTCTTGGCAAACGTGAACCTGAAATTTATGGTACTATGTCGCTGTGGGATATCGAGAACCGGCTGAAAGGAAAATTTCCTAACGTCAAATTGGAGTTCTACCAATCGAACAGCGAAGGGCCTCTCATTGATGCACTCCATAAAGCACTGGATGGCGTTACGGACGGCGTCGTTCTCAATCCCGGAGCATTCACGCATTACTCTTATGCAATCCGCGATGCCGTCGCAGCGTTGAAAGTACCTGTAATTGAAGTACACTTGAGCAACGTCCATGGGCGGGAGGGATTCCGCCGCGAATCGGTTATTGCACCTGCGTGCAAGGGCGTCATTGCCGGTTTTGGTGCTCGGGGTTATGAACTAGCGGTGGAATTTATTTTAGAACAGAAATAAGAAAGTATTCAGCCGTCAGTGATCAGTTAATATGTGTTGTAAATTTTAACTGATAATCGTAAATCTTGGTTCCCTCAATACTGACAACTGATCGCTGATAACTGATAACTCTATGATCAAAGCCGTTATTTTCGATTTAGATAATACTCTCGTAGATTTTATGCTGATGAAGCGGCAGGCGATCGACGCCGCCATCAATGCTATGCGCGATGCAGGGCTGAAGCTTTCTAATGAGGAAATCCGCAAAGGAATAGATGAGATTTACGAAGAACGCGGAATGGAGTTCCAGAAAGTTTTTGATGAATTGATGTATCGCGAATTCAGCAAAATCGATTACAAAATTCTTTCCGCAGGCGTTATTGCCTATCGGCGCGCAAGAGAAGCGGCACTCGTTCCGTATCCGCATGTCACAATGACACTTATTGAACTTTCCAAGATGCATATCAAACTTGGCGTTGTCTCCGATGCACCGGCAAAAGAAGCATGGCTCCGGCTCTGTTATCTCAACTTCCATCATCTTTTTGATGCAGTTGTGACATTTGAAGATACGGGCATGCGTAAACCGAATCCTGAGCCATTCAGGAAAATTTTAGACATGCTTCACATTCAGCCCTCCGAAGCAGTGATGGTGGGCGATTGGGCAGAGCGTGATGTGGTGGGTGCGGCTCAAGTGGGAATGAAAACGATCTTTGCGCGGTACGGCAACACCTTCGGTACGGAAGTCTCGAATGCCAACTATGATATTGACGATATTTCGCAAGTGATAGACATCGTCAAAGAACAAAATCAGAAAGTGTAGCCATGGGAAAAATTCAAGGCATCGGCGTAGATGTTGTGGACGTACAGCGGATGAGAGATGTTCTCGAAAATCAGGGCAAAGCGTTTCTTGATAAAGTGTACAGTGATATGGAAGTGACATACTGTAAGACTCGCAAAAAACCGTACATTCATTTTGCTGCACGTTTTGCCGCCAAGGAAGCAGTGGCAAAAGCGATGCGCACCGGCTGGAGCGGAGCGTTTCATTGGCGGGATATTGAAGTCGTCAACGATCAGTCCGGCGCACCGCACATTCTGCTGTCGCGAGAAGTTGCTAAAGCACTGGAGCAATGCACCGTTCATCTCTCGCTTTCCCACACCGACACCACTGTGGTTGCGCTGGTTGTACTGGAAAGTAAAAAATAGATCTGGTAATTGTAACGTGTCATAGAGGAAGACTCAATTTGTGTATAGTTAACGATCGATAGTCGGTTTACATGATTAATATTCATCTCTCATTCTTGGCACACATAGTTCATTGATCATTCGTCATTACTTACACTATGAAATCACTTGAATTAACTTCAACCGCTCAACACCATCTTGCTGACGCGGCTTTCGTTTCCGGTATTCTCTGGGAACGCGGGTGGGCGGTAAAGAACGGCGGCAACATTTCTGTCGATATTACGGGAGAAGTTGACCTCCGCACGAGTGAACTGGATCAGTTTCCATACAAACGCCTTGAGCATACGTATCCAGATCTTTCTCAGGTGTTTCTACTGGTGACCGGTGCCGGCACACGCATGCGCGATGTTGCAAATCAACCAATCAACAATGTGTGCATCATTCGATTCTCAAATGAAGGATCTGGTTATCACATTATTCATGATGATGTCTTCAATTCTCATCTTGTTCCGACTTCAGAATTGCCGACTCATCTCGCAATTCATCAATTACTGAAGAAGCAGGGAGGAACACAGAAAGCTGTTCTTCACACGCACCCCACTGAACTGATTGCTCTGACATTGATTCCTGGCTTCTGCGAAGAATCGCGTCTCAACAAAATTCTTTATAGTGTACAACCGGAAGCTGTGATTGCCAATTCCAAAGGTATCGGACTTGTTCAGTACATTCTGCCGGGCACAGAACAACTTGCAGAAAAAACCGTTGCATCACTTCAACATCATTCGATTATTTTGTGGGGAAAACATGGCTGTATCGCGACCGCTAAAAATGTGCAGGAGGCGTTTGATTTGATAGATGTGATGAATAAGTCAGCCCAGCTCTTTTTCCTTTGCCGCGAGGCCGGCTATACACCGCAAGGATTAACAGAGCAAGAGATTGAGGCACTTAAAAAAATGGTTTAGTCTAAATTTAGGGTAAAATGAAGAATAAAACTCACGAATAAGATATCTATTTTGTTGCATCAAGATTTACTTTTATTTACATTTCCTCATCATGATTTATCATTTATTATTTATTCATATTTGAACGATTATGGTTCCCCTCCAAACTTTAAAATTTTGATTGTTGAAATTCAATAGACGTTATTTATTGTCACCATTTGTAGCAGTCAATATTGAAGATTCGATGTATTAAAACAACCAATTTATCAATTGAACCATACTAATTAAAGGAGGTTGTATAAATGAAAAAAAACATTTACTTCATTGGTGTTGTCGTATTGATTATGGTAACACTATTATCAACCCAGGGATTTGGGCAATTTAAGGATAGGGGGATTCGGCTTGGTGTTGCTGCTGGATCTTTGCAGGGATTAACAAAGATGACTGACAATTCGCTAGTACCCTCGGGAAAACTTTACCTTCGGCACAATATCTCAGGTGACTTTGATGGGGATCTTTCCGGTATGTATGCAGGTATTAAAGGACAGTATTATCAATCTGATTTATGGGGTGTTGAATATAAAGCTCTCTATTCACCGTACTCGTTTTATGAAGACCAATTGCACCCCTATATCGGAGCTGGATTGGGTGTCTCATATTACTTTGCAAACGTGAAACTTCGAAATCCCAATGTTGAAAAGAATGGTTATGTTGGATATATGCCGTTTACTCTTGGAGCAGAATATGCAGTGAATGATTGGCTTATGTTTGATGTCAGTACAAGTTTCAATTATGCATTCTCCAATACAATTGTTTCAACATGGGTGCCAAATTCTGAAATTGGGACTGGAAATGATGCATGGTGGGGACTCTTTGCAGGAGTAAGTTATACTATTTTTGGCCCTGATAACAAGGCAGCAGAGAAGGAAGCAAGCCGTATAAGAGCCGAAGAGTTAGCCGCTGCTGAGGCACGACGTGTTCAGGAAGCGAACGCTGCCGAGGCAAAACGAGTACAGGAAGCGAACGCTGCTGAGGCAAAACGTGTGCAGGAAGCTGCCGCTGCCGAGGCACGGCGTGTGCGGGAAGCTGCCGAGGCACAACGTATACAGGATTCGGTCAATGCAGCAAAAGCAGCAGCAGAGCGATTAGCAGCGGTACCAAAGAAAGAAGTTGTAGTTCCGAAACCTGAGCCGCCCAAGCCGGCAGCATTGAAAGCTGAAGTTGGCAAGGCCATTATATTGGAAGGTGTTGTATTCCAATCAGGCAAAGCGGTGATTTCGCCGGAGTCGGAACAGATTCTTTCTAGTGCACTGATAACGCTAACTGACAATCCAGGATTGGCAGTAGAAATTCGTGGGTTTACCGATAACGTTGGAAGTGCAAAAAAGAATCTTCAATTATCTCAATCAAGGGCCGAAGCGGTAAAGGCATGGTTGGTGAAGAATGGGGTTTCGTCTAAACGTATCACTGCAAAAGGATACGGCGATAGAAATCCTGTCGCGAGCAATAAAACTGCAGAAGGTCGAATGAAGAATCGACGTATCGAATTCTTTAGAACAAAGTAATAAGTAACGTTAAAAAAAGAGATGCTCTTTACCTCTAAGAGAGGTGGAGGGCATCTTTTGTTTTGTCGCGAATCTATTTTTATCGAACTATCATTATTTCAATGATGATCATAGGAAAAAAAGAATAGGTCATGGAATAACCACATAAGGAGATTTTTTATGTCTCTCATCAAAGAATTTAAATCATTTGCAATGCGCGGCAACGTGGTCGATATGGCAGTCGGTATTATCATCGGTGCAGCATTTGGCAAGATCATTAGTTCGCTCGTCAGTGATGTTTTGATGCCACCGATTGGTGTGCTCGTCGGTGGCATGGATTTCAGCAGTCTTGGTATTACGATCAAAGAAGCCGCCGCAGACCATGCAGCTGTTGTGATCAAATATGGAATGTTTATCAATATTTTTATCGACTTTCTAATTGTTGCCTTCGCAATGTTCATGATTATTCAGGCGATGAATCGGCTAGTGAAGAAACCGGAAATCGCGCCGGCAATCCCGACAACAAAAGAATGTCCGGAATGTTTGATGGTCATCCCCATCAATGCAAAACGTTGTGGACATTGCACATCAGTTTTAAAATAATCATTATCGAAGGAATGTTATGAGAACCCTGTTATTTATATTGTTTGCTGGAAGTGTCGCATGCGCACAAGACCCGAAGCTCATCTCACCGGCATCTACCGACACGTCGTGGAAACACACGATGATTGTCAGCGCAAATATCACACAGATAGCCTTCACCAATTGGGTGCAAGGTGGAGAGAACGCGCTTGCATATGCATTATTCCTCGAAGGTAAATCGGCATACACGAAGGATGTTGTCGAATGGGTGAATATGTATAAATTCGGTTACGGACAGGCAAGGCTCGGATCGCTGGGAATCCGCAAAACGGATGATAAGATTGTTCTGGAAAGTGTGTTGACGTATAAAATAGGAACCTATGTAAATCCATTTGCATCCGCCTCCTTGAAGACCCAGTTTACAGAAGGTGTTATGTACGATGCGCTCGGCACGGCAACACCCGTTTCGAATTTCTTCGATCCGGCATATCTCATCCAAACGGCGGGATTCGGGTATCAGCCTGTCAAGGAAGTGAAAACGCGGCTCGGTCTTGGTCTTCGTGAGATCGTAACGAATACCTATACCACATTTTATACGGACGGAAAGAAAGTGCAGGTCGATGCAGGACTAGAATCGGTCACTGAGGTAGGATGGACAGTCATGGAAAATGTAATCTTGAATTCGAAGTTGGAGGTGTACGTTCCTGTAAAACAATTCAATCAAACAACGATCATCAGCGACAACACGATTTCAGCAAAAGTGAACAAGTACCTCTCCATGAATATCAATGTTTTTTTGATTAACGATCCAAAGATCCAAGCGCGTACTCAGGTGAAACAAACCCTTGCATTGGGCGTTAATTTTACGTTGATATAAAGAGAATACAATCGTCTTAAAATTATGCTTGTGGATTCATTGAACGTGTTTCTATAATTGCTGCTGTACTTTTAGTATCGCTTTTAAAAAAACAAGAACGAGTGATTAATCGAATGCGTACTGCGTACAATTAACTTATTATCGTATCAGTGTTCCAATCCTATCCCACCGGATAGTTGAACATTTATCAGAGATACTGTACACCGGAACCTCTGGATCCCACGACCAGTAAATAAACAATGCTTCACCAATTAAGTGATCGTCAGGCACAAATCCCCAGTAGCGGCTGTCCATACTGTTATCGCGATTGTCGCCAAGAGTGAAGTAGTAGTTCTTCTGTACGCGATAGCTGGAAGCGACCGCGCCATCGATGAGAATTGTATCGGCACTGAATTGAACAGTATGTCCTTCACGTTCTATCAAGATATGCCATTGAGAAAACGTGGCAGGATCGATGGTTAAAATATCATTTCGTTTCGGTACGATAACCGGTCCATAATTAACGTCGCTAAACGCCGAACCATCCGGAAACATTTCTGCGTTGTGTCGAAATGCATTATCGGTTGGATGAATCGTTCTTCTGCCATGTGAAGGAAAGCTCGACTCGATTCCATTAACAAACACGTTGCCAAATCGAATTTCTACAGTATCGCCCGGTAGTCCAATACATCGTTTGATGTAGTTCACCGTTTCGATGGGTTTCACTTCGTATTGAGTGCCGGGAAATTCAAACACTACTACGTCGCCGCGATGTACACTCCGAAATAAGGGAAGTGTGAAAGGAGAGAGCGAGGTCGCTGTAAATGGTATATGGCGCGGTGTGCGCAGACCGTATGCGAGTTTGTTTACCAATAAAAAATCGCCAATTTGCAGCGTATGTTCCATCGATGTAGAAGGAATGCGGTACGCCTCTACTACAAATAATTTCAAAATCAGCGCCGCAAGCAGAGTGATGAGAATAGTTTTACCGTACTCGTTCAGCGTTGAGGCAAGGTTTTTCTCTTTGTGCAGAGAAGAATCAGTGTTTTCCGTACCCTCGTTGTGCTGTAATTGTTCCGGCATCATTTAATGAGGGAACCGATGCGGCCCCAGCGTACGGAAGCGAGTCTTCCAATTATATCATAGAGCGGAAGGTTACAGTCCCAAGACCAATAAACAATTATCGGTGCACCAACTAGATTTTCTTTAGGAATGAATCCCCAGTAACGGCCATCCAGACTGTTATCACGGTGATCACCCATTCCAAAAAGATAATCGCGTTGGACGGTGTATGAAGTGACGGGTTTTCCGTCAACCAGAATGGTTCCATCTATAGACTCGACTGTATGTCCTTCCCGCTTTATAAAGATTTGCCATGCAGAAATATTTTGCATATTCAACGGTATTGTCATTCCATGTTGAGGTATTACGAGCGGACCAAAGTTGTCTTCGTTCCATCCAGAACCTAGAGAAAAAATATGTTCATCCGGTTCATGTGAAGGAGTCGACCAACCGCGATCAAATTTTACATTGCGCGGCAAAGGGAGCATTTGTCTATTAACGGATACAACACGATTTCGAATTTGAATTGTGTCACCCGGCAATCCAATACATCGTTTTAAGTAGAATGTAAAATCTTCGGGTTGTACTTCATCACGCATGCCAGGGAAGACGAACACGATCACATCACCGCGCTTCACATCTTGTATTACCGGCAGACGAAACCATGGCAAACGAATATTGGTAAATGGAATATTGCGAGGTGATGTTCCGCCATATATAAACTTGTTTACGAACAACCTCTCACCTGTCAACACTTCGTTTTCCATTGACCCGGTAGGAACAAGAAACGACGCTACGACAAAATTGTTGATGAGAAGAAAGAGACCAAATACAATTCCAAACTCTTTCAGAAGCGCAAGTGCTTTCTCTTTTACTGTCAGCGGTCTTGGTTCTTCGATTTTATTCTTTTGAGAATTCGTCGTTTTTCCTCCTCAGGTCAGGAGTTGAATACTTGTAGATCATTTAATGAGGGAGCCAATGCGGCCCCAGCGCACGGAAGCCAGTCTTCCGAAAATATCGTAGAGTGGAAGATCGGTGTTCCAAGACCAGTACACGATCATCGGTGTACCGACAATATTTTCTTTTGGAATAAAACCCCAGTACCGGCCGTCAAGACTATTGTCGCGGTGATCACCCATTCCAAAAAGGTAATCACGCTGGACTGTGTACGATGTAGCCGGCTTGCCGTCCACCAACACGGTTCCTGCGACAGATTCCACAGCGTGTCCTTCCCGTTTGATAAAGATTTGCCACTCGGCATAGTTTTGTGCACTCAATGGAATGACCATTCCTTGTGTGGGCACAACAAGCGGACCGAAGTTATCTTCATTCCAGCCCGAGCCGGCTGGGAAAATGCGGTCGTCCGGTTCAGCTGCCGAAACCGACCACCCACGATCAAATCTTACATTGCGCGGCAAAGGAAGCATTTGCCCGTTGACAAACAGGACGCGGTCGCGGATCTGAATTGTGTCGCCCGAAACTCCAACACATCGTTTCAGATAGAAAGTAAAGTCCGGTGATTCTACTTCATCGCGCATCCCTGGGAAAACGAACACAATCACATCTCCGCGTTTGACATCTCTGAAGGATGGAATACGAAACCATGGCAAACGCACATTGGTGAATGGAATATTCCGGGGCGATGTTCCACCGTAGATAAATTTATTGACGAAGAGCAATTCACCGGTGAGCACTTCGTTTTCCATTGACCCGGTCGGGACGAGGAAAGATGCAATCACAAAATTGTTGATGAGAAGAAATAGACCCAGGACAATGCCGGTTTCTTTGAGGAACGCCAATGTTTTTTCTTTGAATGTTACTGCAATTGGCAGCTCTTCTTTCTTCTGTCTCTTGTCGTCGTTCATATTCGTCCTTGTGCAATTATTCTATAAGAATTTATTGAATATCAAATCTCAATATTCAAAATGCTTTTTACAGATTTGAATCATTGGAATTTGTTTGTTATTTGAACTAATGAATATTGGAATTTACTCGTTATTCATCCATTGATAAAATGGCAAGGAATGCTTCTTGCGGCACTTCTACACTTCCTACCCGTTTCATCCGCTTTTTGCCTTCTTTTTGTTTTTCCAGAAGTTTTCGTTTTCGCGAAATATCGCCGCCATAACACTTCGCGATCACATTTTTCCGAATGGCGCTTATCGTCTCGCGTGCAATGATCTTACTTCCGATAGCAGCTTGTATTGCCACCTCAAACATTTGACGTGGAATCAGCCCCCGAAGTTTCGTGCAAAGTTTACGGCCCCAGTCATACGACTTCACGCGGTGGACTATAGTGGACAGTGCGTCCACCGGCTCGCCATTCAGTAAAATGTCCAATTTTACAAGGTCAGATTCGCGATATTCAAGGAAATCATAATCAAATGAGGCATACCCGCGCGAAAGCGACTTAAGTTTATCATAGAAATCGAAGATAATTTCCGATAAGGGTAGTTCAAAATGAATGTCGGCACGTTCCGGGCTGAGATATGTAGTATTGCGGTGGATGCCGCGACGGTCCATGCACAGCTTCATGATGTTGCCGATGTATTCGGTCGGCGCGATAATTTGTGCCTTGACGAACGGTTCTTCTACTTTTTCAATCTTACCTGCATCAGGCATGAATGCAGGATTGTCGATGAAGAGAACCTCTTTGTCTGTTTTTGTGACGCGGTACTCAACGTTCGGCACCGTGTTGATGAGCTGCTGGTCATATTCGCGCTCTAATCGTTCACGGATTATCTCCATGTGAAGAAGTCCGAGAAATCCGGCTCGAAACCCGAAACCGAGCGCAACTGAGCTCTCAGGTTCAAAGATGAGCGAGGCATCATTCAACTTCAGTTTATCAAGTGCATCGCGTAATTCGCCAAAGTTGTCGCTGTTGGATGGATAGAGTCCGCTGAAGACCATCGGCTTGGCTTCTTTGTACCCGGGCAATGGTTCGGATGCGGGATTGTCCACAAGTGTAATCGTATCGCCGACTTTTGTGTCATGCACGTCTTTCACATTTGCAATGATGTAACCAACATCACCTGCAGAAAGTGAGCCGACTCGTTTGCGCTGCATTTCAAGAATGCCGACATCTTCCGCTTGAAATTCCTGCCCCTTTGAAAAAAATCGAATTCTATCTTTTTCGCGTACAGTTCCTTCCATCACACGAATGTATGCAACTGCTCCGCGGTATTCATCAAACACAGAATCGAAGATCAACGCTTTGAGCGGTGCGTCAGGATCACCTTTCGGTGCAGGGATGCGCGAGACGATTGCTTCTAAAACGTCTTCTGTTCCTATGCCGGATTTCGCGCTCCCCATTAAAATTTCTTCTGCCTTGCATCCAATGAGATCCATCACCTGTTTCTTCACCACATCTATCATCGTTTTGGCGCTTGGCAAATCAATTTTGTTGATGAACGGAATTATTTCAAGTCCTGCGTCGATAGCGAGATAAAGATTGGAAATTGTCTGTGCTTCCACGCCCTGTGTTGCATCCACAACAAGAATGGCCCCTTCGCATGCAGCAAGCGAACGCGAGACTTCATACGTGAAATCTACATGGCCCGGTGTGTCAATAAGATTAAGAGTATAGTTTTTCTTATCGCGGGATTGATATTTGATTTGAATAGCGTGCAGTTTGATAGTGATGCCGCGTTCTTGCTCGAGGTCCATATCGTCGAGCATTTGCTTCGACATGTCACGAGCGGCAACGGTGCCGGTGTATTCTAATAGACGGTCGGCAAGTGTTGACTTACCATGATCGATGTGTGCAATAATGCAAAAATTACGAAGATGTTCCATCAAGTACGTGTCAAATCTGCCGTCGTGTGGACGGCACTAAATAGGAAATCACATAAATAACAAAGAGTAAAAAGTGGTATGCTTGATGAAGAGCCACTCTTTACTCCTCGAACTATTCAAAAGATAGCGGAAAATGCACAGAAGAGCAAGGAAGGGATGTGAAGCAGGAGTCATTGGCCAGGTTGTGCCTATCTGATTTATTGAAGTTCTCAACGGATGCTTTTACCGCCAACTTTTTTGCTTGTTATGTGCAGTTACCCTTCACTATTTTGACACATAGGAGTGTTTATCTTATTTTTCATCGCCTACCTTAGTATCAGGTGATACTATTTGAGCAGCATTAACTTTTTGACCTGGACAAACCGAGTATTTGGATTGTTGGTCGATATTGCCTCAAGACGATAGAAATACATTCCACTCGACATTTGCGTATTCCAAGTTATCGTTCTGTAACCTGCGTCTTGTTCCTGATCCATTAGTTTTTCTACTTCACGCCCTAACAGGTCAAAGATAGTAATTCTTACTTTGGCATTTTTAGGCAAATTATATTTGATTGTCGTGCTCGGATTGAACGGATTTGGATAATTCGTAAATAATTCGAATGCAGGCGGAATCAAAGAACCCTGTCCTTTGACAGCGTTAGTAGATGCCAAACGAATTCGATGGAGCCCGTGCTGGGTTGTGATGTAAAGAGTTTTCATGTCCGAATCTCCCCAGTTGCAATTTGTGGGAGTGGTTCCCGACGGTGTTAATATCTTATCTAAATATTCTCCATTTGGTGAAATAATCCAGATTCCTTTATCTCCAGTACAGTAGATATTTCCTTCCGCATCTGTTTTCATTCCGTCAACGTTAGACGGTCCGCCGGTTGTAAATAATAGCTGCTTATTTGTGAAGGTTGAATCATTTACAACATCCCATACATATATTTGACGCAATGGTGAATCGTCCACGTATAATTTCTTTTCGTCCGGAGAAAAACAAATTCCATTTGGTTTTTGAAATAAGCTATCGATTAATTGGACGGCGCCTGAAGGACTTACCCTGTATATTCCGCGGAATTTCTGCACCAGTGAATTATCATAATCCGGATCTGTGAAAAATATTGATCCGTCGGCGTTCCGGACAACGAGGTCGTTCGGAGAATTGAAGGTTTTACCTCTGAACTTGGTCGCAATTAGTGTCATTGTTCCATTTATTTCCTGACGGGAAACCGTACGCGTTTGTCCTTGAGCAAGGAGCAATCTTCCCTGTGCATCAACCGTTAATCCGTTCGATTTATTTGTAGGGGTCAAATAAACACTTACGGTTCTTGATGTCTCATTCCATTGATTTATTTTATTATTCTGAACGTCGCTAAATAAGAGAACGCCATTTTTCCATACCGGCCCTTCTGACCAGGCAATATTTTGCTGATTATCAGGAATAAGTGTCTCGAGTACAGCCCCAGACGGTACTGGCGATTGAGCGTTCACAAAAAAAGGTATAAGTAAAAATAACATGCATATTATCTTATTACACATCTGATTCTCCTTTTTTTTATTAATTGATGTTACGCAGAATACAAAAAATATTGCCACGACCTTCAGGTCGTGGTTTTAATATCTCCCAATAAACCGGCTTTAGCCAAAACGTTTCAAAATGTGGCTAAAGCCGATGGTGCTTTTAAAAATTTGTCCACGACGTAAACGTCGTGGCTATAAATCAACTTACTTTACGTAACATGAGTTATTAATACTAACTAAGCTCCAATTTAACTCAACGTATGTACAACATTTTCTGAATCTGTCGTTCTTTGTCTACTTGCAGCGTAGCAAGATACACACCGCTTGCAATATTTTCTGCATTCCAAATAAAGTGGTGTTCACCTGCACTGAAACTTCCACTATGCAGTAATGCTACTTCTCTGCCCATCACATCATAAATTTTCAATGAACCAATTGTCGGCTTTGAAATGAATACCGTTAGTCTCGTCATTCCATTGAAAGGATTCGGATAATTCTGTGCTAAACGAAATTCTGAAGCTATAGACGATGAGTTCGATTCAACACCGGATACATACTGCGATACATCCAGACTGTCCAAAACACCTACTAATTCTCCCTTTGTATTACGTATTCGTAGTTCGGCTGTTCTTGCTCCAGTTGGAATAGCGATCGATTCCTGAAGCTGAAATTCCGCAAGCGGGGAGACTGTATGCGACAATCCTTCGGATACAATCTTATGCTGTGCATCGAGAAACGCAACCAAAGCTGTTCCTGCATAGAACACACCGTATCTTGCGGATAGAGTGTGTATGGTTGGATCATAGTAAAGTTTGTCTGCAATAGCGCCGACTGAATTCACGTCCAGAACTGGTGCAAGGACTTTGGCTGCCCACCAATTTTCTGTAAATGTATATCTTCCTCCGCCAGCAGTAAGGCTGACCATCGGACTTGTTATTTCAACTTCCATGTACGCCGGAGATCCATTTACCCATACTGCGATGCGGGCGTTGCTGTTTGGATAAGTTTGATCCTCAAAAATATCGAATGTCTTGGCATAGACAACCGAATCCAGAACATTAGCGTAAGCGATCCAACCTTTGTCAGGATCGGCAAATAGTTTTGAATTTGTCGGACTAAACTGAACACCATATATTCCTGGTTCAATCTCTCCTTTCCATGCAGTGCTGGAAGGTTGCGGGTTCACACCGCTGCTGCCGAATACACTGTTAGGATTGATTGGGAAGTATGCCCAAAAATTTGTGTAATCTTTTTTTGATGGATGATTTACGATCTGTTGCGTTACACTCCACATACTCCAACTCGCGGGAGAAGAACCTTGATTGATCATGGTCTGATCCATCTTCACACGACTCGTACCAGGATAAATTGTCGCTCTGCGTTCGAATTGGATATTGGGTGCAAACCATTTTTCAATTGGACTCGTAACTAATACAGCAATTGAATCGTTTGTCTGAAAATCGATTTGATACGTATAACTACCACAGTCAAGTGTTGGAGGAGGGTTCCAGCCACTTGTATTGTGCCATCCGCTTTCGGGAGCTGGCCAGGTTTTGTAACCTCCGAAGTTGTGCCATGCCACAGTTGGGGATGGTGTGTAGGTTTTAGAATACTCAGCTGGATTTGTGAAAATTGATGATTGGCTTCCTAAGTCATATTGCATTATGCGCGCTCCGATAGCCGGCATTGTGGCTATCGTGATGAGGTCGTTCTGCATGACCACTGCTTTCCATCCCATTTGTTTATAATTAGAAATGGAATCTATGGTAAGAACAGACGGCTGACCATACAGAAGTGTTGAAACGAAACAAGAAGCAAGGAAAACTATTTTTCGCATATAATCTTTCCTAAAGTTTAGAAATGCACGCAGGGAACATGAAACAAGTTAATTAATAGAAGTGGGATGGGAAATCATTTTTGTTACTTCGATCTTGATATTCACTATTTGTACCCTGTTAGATTGTTTGAAACATTCATTTTTCGTTTCACGATTGTTTTTCAGATTTCTCTTTCTCATTTCTTCTTTGACTGATAAAAAGATAGCGGAAAACACGCAGAAGAGCAAGGAAGGGAAAAATAGTTGAGACGGTGAGAAATTGAGATGAGAGAGTATGAGAAAAAGCAAGTTCAGGAGGTAGGCAAAACCAGTGTAGAGTCCAGTCACCGACTGGACTTTCATATTGTCCGATCTGGTGATCGCCTGCCTGCGCAGGCAGGGACTCTTCTTTTCAGCCACTCATGTTTGAGAATTGCATACACTAAATCATCAACCCATTCTCCACGAATCAGAATACTCTCTTTAAAATGAGCCTCTTTCCTAAAACCTAATCGCTCAACCAACTCTATTGATTTTATATTATTTGGGTCGATTGAGGTTATGATTCGGTGCTTATGTAACTCATGGAAAAGGTAATTGATCAGTTCTTTCAGAGCCTCGGTTGCATATCCTTTCCCCTGGTGATTCTTGTCTAATGTGCAGCCTATTTCAACTTGTTTCTTGTCCGAATCTAGAAAATGAATTCCTATGTCTCCAATCAATTCGTTCTTTTCTTTTTTGATTATAACAAATTGATGCCAAGTGTCAACAAGATCTATATTTTGTGCAACTCTGTTTTTAATAAAGTCATAAACGTCATCGATTGTATTTGGAATCCATCCTTGATATTTATTTATAGTTGAATCCGAGCGATACTTAAATATTGTTTCTGCATCATCCACTCTTATTGAACGCAAAATTAATCTCTCTGTATTAATTTCTATGTTGTCTGACATGTACTAAGATTTCTTTTGTACAAGCTGGGAGGGAGATTATTCTCCCGGCCAGCGGATATTTTGATAAACCTGTACTGGTTGTAGTTATTCTTTTCTTACAGGTTGATAATAAAGCAAAACATTTCCTGAACGAAACGTCTTTGTCTTTAGAAGTGAAAGATTGAATCTATCATTTATCCCGTTGAATAATGTATTGCCTTTACCTAAGATAACAGGATTTACCATAATCCGGTATTCATCAATGAATCCATGCTGCATAAAAGTGACTGCCAGGTTGGAACTGCCGAATACTGCTATATCTTTACCCGGCTGATGTTTGAGTTTCGTAACTTCTTCGGTAATATTCTCTTTTAACAGTCTCGTATTGTTCCATGTAACGGTTTCCAGTGTTTTTGAAAATACGATTTTGGATATCGCATTCATTTTATTCGCAATAATCGGATCGTTTGTTCTCGCGGATTCGGTTGGCCAGTAACTTGCCATAAGCTCATATGTCACGCGTCCAAAGAGTAGTATATCCGCTTCCTTTAATTGCTGCTCGGCGAATGCATTGAATTCTCCATCTACGTTATGCCAATCGATTTCTTGGTTGGGCCCTTCAAAGAAGCCGTCGAGCGATATCATATTGAATAAAAATACTTTTCTCATTTGATTATCCTGCAATCACTTTCCCAGCTTTGCATCAAAGCTCCAGGGTCCTGCACCAGCGGCTGAGAAATAGAGCCATATGAAGCAGTAAAGCACCGCCGCAACGCCTCCGTTCAAAATTGGCCAGATGCCGCCTGGGAAGTGGAACTGGAAATATGCAACAGCCATCTCACCTGCTAAAATAAATGCGACGGGGCGTGTAAAGAGGCCGAGGAAGAGCAACGTGCCGCCGAAGGTTTCGAGGACCGCTCCCAGTCCCAACTGAGATATGAGCGGAACAGTGCCACCATGCGGTGGCATTCCGGCAGGGAAGGCGAAGAGCTTCACCGTGCCTGCCAATATGAACATAAACGCCGCTACCATTCGAAGTACACTATGTAAACATGGCTGCCACGCCGCCCACCGCGATGCAAGATTCGATGCGATCGGAATATTCTTTGCTTCTTTTATAATGAACTCTTCAAGACGCACCAAACTTTGAGTCCAGCCAGATTCCATCCCTGCAAGATGGGGCGCTGCTTCCGGCGTTATTTCGGAGACGCTTGCATGCATGATAAGTTTTGTTTTACCATCCTGTTTGGCAAATGTAACGCTATTGAACACAACAAACAGAGGATTACCGGTCTTATCCAATGCAGAACTTGTAAAGACGAGCAACTTGGGCTCGACAATCTCGAGATATTTGCCTGTCATGGGATATATGGTTCCATCGGAACTGCGCATATCTATACGAATAGAGCCGCCGGGATGCACTTCTATCTCGCATACCGGATTAGAAAATCCTTTTGGTCCCCACCATTGTGACAGGTAATTGGGATCAGTCCATACTTTCCATACGAGTGCCCGCGGTGCATTGATTGTTCGTGTGAGGGTAAGTTCATTCTCTGTTGCTGTCATTTGTTTTTTCCTTTCATTGCGTCTATTTAATATTCGTTAAACCCCTATAGGAAATGTATCAAATACTTCAACACCTGAAAACCATTTGAAGTTTCAAGAAAAGAATATAAAATCAGGATAGGATAGTTCTAGAAGGAAAAGACGACCTTACTCGATCTGGCGGACACTCGGCACGTGACTCGGAAGCGCGATCTCCTATGGCTGAGTAACTCTATTTTGTGGAACTCATTGATACCAATGTGATATGAAACTTCTCATTTCCTTTTATTTGTCCCGCTCTCATTTCATATGAAGTAATTTGCTGCACATACATCGCTGCCGTTGTGAAAAATGGTTTCTCTGTTTGGAAATTTATACATTATGCACGATGAATGTTTTATAACCATGGATTGAAACTGCACGGCCAAAAACATTACCGCTGGCTCTTGCAAGCACGCTGCTCGGAAGTTTTCTTGCTGCAGCACAGCACCGGTTTCAATTATATTCGGACTTGGACTGATATTCCGATAAACAAATCCATAATACGATCTTCAAAGGAAAAATCAATGCGAGTCGTCATAGCAGGTGGAAGCGGTTTCATAGGAAGAAAATTGATTGACAGACTTCTTCAGATGCACTATGAAGTAACATTGCTCTCGAGGAGGCCGGAAAGTGCCAAAATAAATTCTCCTGCTATGCGCATAGAATTCTGGGATGCGAAAACAAGCGTTGGATTAACAAGTGTTCTTGAAGGAGCCGATGCAGTTATTAATCTTACCGGAGAATCGATTGCTGCAAAACGATGGACACAACTTCAAAAGGGGCGAATCCTTTCCAGCCGCATTGAATCAACACGCGCTATTATCGATGCAATCAGAAAGACTAAACGCAAACCCATGGTATTGCTGAATGCATCCGCAGTCGGTTACTACGGCAATGTGCCTGAAGGCGAAGTGACGGAAGACAGTGCAAGAGGCGCAGGATTTCTTGCTGATGTATGCGATCAGTGGGAGGTGGAAGCTCTGAAGGCAGAAGAGTTTGGAGTGCGTGTTGTTTTACTGCGTACGGGAATCGTGTTAGACAAAAATGCCGGTGCACTGCAAAAACTCCTTTTACCGTTTCGATTGTTTATTGGCGGGCCGCTTGGATCCGGTAGGCAATGGTTTCCGTGGATTCATCTGCGGGATGAAGTTAACGCAATTCTCTTTGCGATGGAGAATGAACATCTTACCGGTCCATTGAATCTTTCTGCGCCAGAGTCTGTACGAATGTTGGAATTTTGCAAAGTGCTTGGGAATATTCTTCACAGACCATCGTGGATGCCTATACCTGCATATACGTTAAAACTTGCTCTAGGCGAGATGGCTGAACCGTTATTGCTTCACGGTCAGCAGGTGATACCTAAAAAATTGATTGATACCGGATTCAAATTCCAATTTCCAAAACTTGAAGATGCTTTAAAAGACCTGCTTGCTTAGCGAAGAGGTATACGAAATTGAATTTTCGCGCCGCTGCCCAGTTCATCTGAAACATCAAAATCGTATAACGTAGCGCCGACGTACGCGTCAATGATATTGAGGAAATAGGTTAAACCAAGGTAAAGAATAAATTCGTCCCGTTGATCGCGATAGAAGTCGCGTGCATCTTTTAGGATCGTCTCATTCTGGTTCAGTTTTCCAGTCCGAGCTATTGCAGTATCCAACCTGATCGACTCCGAAAATTTTCCACGATAATCTTCATATTGCTTATTCGCATTAATTGCAATAGAAGTGAAGTAGGCTCCAAAGCCCCAAATGATTGGAATTGTGTAGTACCGATGAGCATATACTTGTCCGGCTCCTGGCAGCAAGGCGGAGAAGAGCATCGCTAATGACCCTGATTTGGCGTTTACGTCAGAGATGAGTTTTATTTTACCGCCTTGAATACGGAGTGAGTCGTTTGGAGAATATTGTGCTTCTGTTGTATCCGGTTTGATCAAAGCCGAAGTGACTTTGATTTGTGCGTCGACATTAATGTGTGAAACAAACAAAAAGAATATTGCTGCGATCAGCGGTATTACACATGGATTTTTCATTGAGAAATTATTCAAGCCAGCGGTCATTTTTCAATAACGGCGATAGCTTCAATTTCGACAAGAATATCGCGAGGAAGCCGTGCCGCTTCTATTGTACTGCGTGCCGGAGCTGCGGCGCCAAGAAATTCGGCATACACTCCATTCATTGTGGTAAACTCGTTCATATCTTTTAGGAAAACCGTAGTTTTAACTACTGAAGCGAGAGAAGCACCGCTGGCAATAAGAATAGCTTCGATGTTCTTCATGACCTGCCGAGTTTGCTCCTTGATACCGCCTTCCACGATCCTGCCTGTTATAGAATCCATTGGTCCTTGACCGGCAATATAAAGAGTTTTTTCATCCACGAGAATTGCTTGACTGTAAGGGCCAATTGGTAGTGGAGCTTTTTTGGTTAGAATTTTTTTGATAGACATGATTAATCCTGTATTATTTTTGTGTGAAGAAAAAAAAAAAAAGTTTATAATAAAATTATTGATCTATTTGCCCAATTCCTCATTCTTACTTTCCAGTGAATAAATCCATCAACCGGTCAAAATCATCGAGTGAATAATATTCCACTATAATCTCGCCGCGTCCCGATCCTTTGGTTTTTACTTTGACTTTTGTACCAAGCGCCTGACGCAACCGTTCTTCCAGATTTTGAATGCTTGCCGATGCGCTGCTGCCTTCTTTGTGCGGCCCCGACTTTTTCTTAGGTTGTTGAGCGGCGCGGACGATATCTTCGACTTTTCGCACGGATAATCCGCCATCGACGATTTTTTCGTAAAGCCGCAGTTGTATTCGTTCATTCGGAAGCGCGATGAGTGCGCGCGCATGTCCCATAGAAATTTTATCTTTGCGTAATCCATCCTGTATTTTCACCGGCAGTTTCAACAGGCGTATGAAATTCGTAACGGTGCTTCGGTCTTTGCCGACACGTTTCGCAATGTCATCTTGCGACATATGGCATTCATCCATGAGGCGCTGGTACGCATTAGCAATTTCCATCGAATTCAGATATTCGCGCTGAATGTTTTCGATGAGCGCAAGTTCCAGCATCTCTTCGTCAGTTTCGACGGCAATGATGTATGCGGGAATTTGCCGCAGACGTGCCGCTTGAGTTGCGCGGAGACGCCTTTCGCCGGAAACAATTTGATACCCCGCATCGACCCGCCGCACGGTAATCGGCTGAATGACGCCTTTTTCTTGTATCGATCGTGTAAGTTCTGAAAGCGATTCTTGATCGAAATCCGTACGCGGCTGGAATGGATTCGGCTGAATCTTTGCGATATCGATACTGGCAATAATTCCTATCTCGCCTGTGTCGCGTCCTACAGAACCGTCTCGCACATTCACTTCCATCCGAGGATTCTTCGGAATGAGTGCATTGAGTCCGCGTCCGAGAACTGATTTTTTCTGATCAC
Source organism: Ignavibacteriales bacterium (assembly GCA_026390575.1). Classification (NCBI taxonomy): domain Bacteria; kingdom Pseudomonadati; phylum Ignavibacteriota; class Ignavibacteria; order Ignavibacteriales; species Ignavibacteriales bacterium. The sequence continues at coordinate 178,019 of JAPLFR010000007.1, read as the reverse complement.
TCATAAGCTTATGGTCCGATGAAAGTCTTTTCATGGTACAGAGGTTCAATGGCGAAGAACTTATTGTTCTTTAATACTTCTTTTGCCAGTTCCATGTAATTCCGTGTGCCAATACAGATTGCATCATAAAGAATAATCGGTTTGCCGAAACTTGGCGCTTCGCTTAATCGGATATTGCGTGAAACAATCGTGCCGAAAACTTTATCGCCGAAGTAACGTTTCACTTCTTCAACAATTTGGTTGGAGAGCCGTAGGCGCGAATCGAACATAGTCAGCAATACACCTTCAATGTCAAGATTGGGATTCAGCGTCTTTTTGACCATGTTGATGGTGTTGAAAAGCTGACCGAGTCCTTCGAGTGCAAAATATTCGCATTGAACGGGAATGAGAACAGAATCTGCTGCCGTCAATGCATTGAGAGTCAATAAGCCAAGTGAAGGCGGACAATCTACAACGATAAAGTCGAAGCGTTCGCGAACCGGTAAAAGTGCATTCGTGAGCAGGCGTTCTCGATTTTGCATCTCTACCATTTCAATTTCAGCACCGACGAGATTGATATGCGATGGAAGAACAGATAAGTAAGGCATTTGCGTCGGTTGAATTGCTGACGCAGCGTCTAATTCTCCCACAAGCACTTCATAAATTGTTTTTCCATCGATGCCGGCTGAGCCGACACCGCTTGTGGCGTTTGCCTGAGGATCATTATCAACCAACAGAACTCGCTTCTCTGCAGCAGCTAATGATGCTGCCAAATTAATAGCGGTCGTTGTTTTACCAACGCCTCCTTTTTGATTAGCTACGACAATTATTTTTGCCACGTTGGCTCAGCTGTCTTTTATGGTGAATGGTTGATTGCAAAAAATATAGTGTTTTTTGCCTGTCCAAGCAAACCACTCTCTTAGGTGGAAATATGGTTAGAAGATACAACGTCTGCGGTTTCGCACTTCCTACGGAAGGTATCCGGCACAGCAGAAATCTTCCGTGTCAGCTTGTTGAAGAATGCAATGCCGGTCTTTCCACGAGCGACTTCTTTATGTGTTGCCATATTGGTCAGGCGGAAAACAACATCGCAATGCGTTGATTGGAAATCTGTCGTTCCAACTTCTACCATCAACACATCTCCGTAAAATCCTTCTGAAGCATAGACGATGATCGCGTCCGTCATCATAATTCCTGTTCCTTCGATATCGAATTCTGAATAACCGAGATTCTTAAGAAATTGGATGCGCGCTTCGTGAACAATGGAAAGCACAGCATCGTTGCCGAGGTGTCCGCCGTAGTTTATGTCGCTGATGCGGATAGGAATTTCAGTCTTGAAATGAAAATTCGCTGGGAGTTGAAGCTTGACTCGTGCCATACGTAACCTGCTGATAAATATACAATATTTATTCTCATTGAATAATACTGAATTGTTTGGAATGAAAAACGGAAATTTATTACATGCAGAAAGAGCGAATGAAAAAGAGAAGGGGTATATGGTACATGGGCCAAAGCCGGTTCATCGTCTGTAACAAGATTGGCATGTTTGCCGTAGAGTATGAAAGAATATCAAACGGAGGTTGCATATGTTCACCTTTATTCTATGGATCATTCTTCTTTTTTTATGCTGGCCGTTGGCGCTGCTGGCGCTCGTGTTATATCCAATCGTTTGGATTCTGACGCTTCCGTTCCGCATCATTGGCCTAACAATGAATGGACTTTTTGCTTTTCTCTCTGCGTTGATTATGCTGCCTGCGAGAATTCTGCGGGGACCGGTGGTAAAGTAAAGAATAAAAGTAACTACTTAGCAAAGAAAATAGAAAATATTCGACCCGCCACCGTAAAACGGTAGCGGGACACCCCTCCTTGTTAAGGAGGGGAAATTTTCTCCCCTTTAAAAGGGGAGATGTCCCGATGAATATCATTCATCGGGATAGAGGGGTTGTATAAAAACACAATAGCTGAATAATTACGAATAAAAAAATACTAGTCTGATCGGTGCGTTTGCAGAACTTTTCCCTCCTTCTTATCACTTTTCACTCGATCTTTCGTTGCAATTCGACGTATTTTTTGTAATCTTTCATACAAAATCAATTGGTACCTATCCCTGTGCATCATCAAATATTTCGTATAGTCCTAATTTTATCTGCAGTCATGCCGTTGTTGGCGCGCGCACAAGGCATTGACACGCTAAAGACTCGCATAACCGTCATCAAACCTGACTTCCATGAAGTAAAGGCCCGATATCCGCACTTGAATCCTTTCCATTCAGTGCAGAGGCCGCGTGTTGCACTCGTGCTCAGCGGCGGCGGCGCACGCGGTATTGCGGCTATTGGTGTACTGCGGGTTTTAGAACATAACAATGTACCTATTGATTTGATTGTCGGCACAAGCATGGGAAGCGTTATAGGCGGTTTGTACGCAATGGGATATTCAACTAAGCAACTTCAACGTTTGGCAGATACGACGAATTGGGATGATCTTCTCAGTTACAGCGACGAGTCGAAACGCCGTGATCTCTTTCTTGATCAAAAAATTGCGCGTGATAAAAGTATTCTTGTGTTGCGTTTTGAAGGCCTGGAGCCGGTTATTCCCGAGGCGTTTTCTTCAGGCCAGCGATTATCAAATTATCTCAACTTCCTTACATTGCAGGGACTCTACCATCCCGATCCTAGTTTTAACGATCTTCGTATTCCATTCCGTGCGGTTACCACAGACCTTGTCACAGGAAAAAGAATCGTGTTAGATAGCGGTGATATGACGGAAGCATTACGTGCAAGCATGGCGATACCATTGCTCTTTAGCAGTATGCCGCGCGATTCGATGCAGCTACTTGACGGCGGCTTAGTAGATAATCTTCCTGTGGATGTCGCCATTGCGGAAAAAGCAGATATTGTAATTGCTGTCGATATGGTAAGTCCATTAAGGCCAAAGAGCAAACTCAACGCGCCTTGGGAAATTGCAGATCAGATTACCACTATTATGATGCAGGAAGCAAATAAGCTTTCGCGGGCAAAAGCAGATATTGTTATTACACCGAATTTGGGTGATCATCAGGCTTCTGATTTTAGCGACATTGATTCATTGATTACTGCCGGAGAATTTTCTGCTGAAGAATTAATTCCCACTTTAAAAAGACTCATTGACGACCGCACGCACCGTTTGTATCACGCGGATAGCACCATACGGTACGAGTCGCCTCGGTTCTCTTGGTCAGGCTCATTTTCGCCAGTATTTCAAGATACTCTTCAGATGTACGAAAAACGCGGTTGGATAACGGAAATAGATCTGCAGCGCTTCGTGAACGGCTTATATGATGAAGGTGACTACGTTTCCGTAAACGGAATAGTAGAACGCCATGCTGATTCTACGATCATTGAAATTCGCAGCACTCATAATCCCATTCTTCGTCATGTAAAAATTTTAGGCAATCAGATTATTCATTCCGATACACTGCTTACGGTATTCCAGCCAATGCTCGGTACGTATCTCAACGCGCATTCTATGGAGCAAGCTGTTGAGCGGCTGCTTGCAATTTACCGCGCTGCTGGCTATTCACTCGCCCGTGTGACCAACATTCAACTCGATTCTTCATCGGCCACAGCAACTGTGATGCTTGATGAAGGCACAATATATCGCATTGATATTTATGGCACAAAAAAGTCACGCGATTGGATTATTTGGCGCGAGCTGCCATTTAAAGAGCAGAGTCTTTTTAATATTTCTCAGGTAAGCAAAGGAATCTCGAATCTCTATGGCACCAGTCTTTTTGAGCAGATACTTGTGACAACGCATCATGAGGACAGTACTGGAAAACTTAACATCATTACAATCAAGGCAAGAGAGCGAAGCACGGAATTGATTCGTTTCGGTTTGCGTGTGGACAATGAACGCAATATCCAGCCGTCAATCGATATTCGAGATGAAAATTTATTTGGAACTGGCGCGGAAACCGGTTTGCTGATAGGCGGTGGTACTCGTAATCAGACGTACCTTGGAGAATTGAAGGCGATCCGACTCTTCAACTCCTACTTGACGTTTGGTTTCAAAGGGTATATTCTTATTCGTGATGTAAACGTCTATGATGATGTGCTATCGAGCGACCCGTATTTGTTCGAACGAGACAAAATCGGAGAATATCGGGAAGTACGGAAAGGCGGCTTAGTAAGTTTTGGGACACAGCTCGAACGGTTAGGAACCGTTACAGTTGAGGGAAGATTGGAACGGCACAATGTGTATAACATCTACAACCAGACGTTTAACATCAACAATCAACCTTTTGTAAATCAAGAGTACAACATTTCATCTATCCGATTTGGAACAAATATAGATACACAAGATAAACTGCCGTACCCTACCGATGGCATCGTTATTAATTTTTCCTATGAATCGGCATTAATAAAGGTGGTAAATGCCGTAGGGTTTACAAAAATGTTTTTCTCATACGAAAAATATCAAACTATCATCAAGAATCATACTCTTCATCCACGGATTATGATCGGTGTAGCGGATGAGACACTGCCTATAAGCGAGGAGTTTTCGCTTGGCGGGCAGGAAAATTTCTTTGGATTTCGTGAAGACAATGCGCGCGGTAAACAGTTGATGGTAGCGAGCCTGGAATACCAGTACAAGCTTCCATTCTCAATATTCTTCGATACATACTTTAAAACGCGTTACGATTTGGGAGCGGTGTGGTCAAAGACGCAAGAAATGCGCTTAGAGGATTTTAAACATGGCATTGGTATTACCCTCGGTTTAGATACACCGATTGGCCCCGCGGATTTTTCTTTGGGCCGAAGTTTTTATCTCCGAACTGATTTGTTGCATCATCCGGTGAGTTTTGGGCCTTTTGTCCTGTACTTCAGTGTAGGATACCCTATTGCCGGTGTTGTGCGGAACTAAACTGTATTGGATGTGTTCTTTGTGTAAGGTCATGAGTAACTTGTGACTCTGTTGAACCGTATCTAAATATAACAGGTATTGATAGACTTTATGTGAGAGCAACGATGACAAATCCATTCTCCAAATTATCACCTCGTTCCATCAGGGTTATCTATACTCTCTTAACCTTGATCGTGTTGGGCCTCTGTCTTCTCAATTTTTCCGTCCAGATGTTTGAGCGAGTTACCGGTAATGACCAATGCCGTTGGATCGATACAGACACTTCAAAACTTCTTATTAGAGAAATTGTCAGCGGCGGTGTGGCCGAACATGCTGGGATCAAGGATGGCGATTTCCTTGTGAAAATTAATGGTGAGAGCTTTAAAACTTCGCAAGAAGCACAACTGAGGATCAATAAGCTTGCCGGGTCGTATGCAATATATTCGATTGAGCGAAATGGCGTTCAGTTCGATACGCGTGTTCTGATTCTCAAATACATTAATCTTGGATATTTTGGCCAGTTTCTCTTTGGCCTGGGATTTTTGCTTGTTGGCTATGTTGTGGTAATCGTCAAACCGTTGGGAAAAATTCAGCGTATGTTTGCCCGGTATAGTATCTATTCTATGCTTTTTTTCGGATTCTCAGTATTTAATATCAATCCTCAAACCGATCCGTACTGGCGAGTTGTGCTATTCGGGTTCATGTCAATTTTTACTTCTATCTTTGCACCTCCACCGCTTGTTCGCTTTTTTCTCTTTTTCCCTGTGAAACGAAAATGGCATTCGAGTCGCGTGTTCACCATTATTTTATACAGTATTAGTTTTCTGTTGGTTGTCGGAATAATTGTAAACGGCATATTAGTACGCGGACCCCAATGGCTGACTCTTACCTTCCTCTTTACCCGCTATGCATTTTTCTTTACTGGGTTTGCTATCTTTGTCCGCAGTTACTTTGCCTTCGTCCCGAAAGAACAGCGTGTGCAGCTTCGTCCGGTGCTCATAGGAGTTGCAATCGGCTTGATCTTATTTACTTACGCATTTGCTGTGCAAACGCTTATTCCGTTCGCAGCATTTCTTAACCCTACGATTCTTCTGCCGATGATGCTCCTGGTTGTCGTGCCGATGTTCTTTGGCTATGCCATATTCCGTCATCGATTGATGGATGTGGATGTTGTTATTCGCCGCAGTTTGATTTACGGAACTGTGACAGCAGCACTCGCAGCTATTTATCTGGTCTCTGTCTATGGAATTGGCACACTTGTAAATTACTTCTTTGGAGTGCAGGATAATCAGCTGCTCGTTGTTGTTTCGCTTGTTGTAGTTGCTTTTGTGTTTGACCCCGTCAAGCAGCGTTTTCAGAATGGGATCGATCGAGTTTTTTTCCATGAACGATATGATTACCAGCAGGCATTGTTGGAATTTACGCAGGAGCTTCCGCGCTTAATGGAGATGGAGCACATCCTTCATTCTATCGTTTCACGTCTCTCTTCAACGATGCACATTGAAAAAATATCTGTGTTTATATGCGGGGAGAAAGAAGGGTGCAATTCGGCTGCACAGAATTTAGATCAAACAGATTGTATGTTTAGCGACGGCGAACATACACTGATGGCGCTCTTGCAGAAGACACGCAAGCCGGCAGATCTCCATTTGCTTGGCGATGAATACGACCTCACAGATTTGAAGAGTGAAGAAAAGGAAAAGCTTCTGCGCTCAGGTATCGTGCTTGCCGTGCCGATGTTTCTTCAGGATAGATTGGTAGGGTTCATTAATGTCGGACCAAAAATGTCCGGCAAAGTCTATTCGCAGGAAGATATCAACCTGCTGGCAACTGTTGCAGGACAAGCCGCTATTGCTATCGAAAACTCGCGATTGCATAAATCGGAAATCGATCAGCAGCGTGTTAAAGAGGAGTTGGATCTCGCGCGGAAAATTCAGCAGGGCTTGTTTCCAAAAACAAATCCAGTTATTTCCGGTCTCGATATTTCCGGTGTATCGGTGCCTGCATTGAGTGTTGGCGGCGACTACTATGACTTCATTCAATTGAGTCCAAATAAAATTCTTGCTGTCGTTGCAGACGTCTCCGGCAAAGGAATGTCCGCCGCGCTCTATATGTCGAAGGTTCAAGGGATGGTCCAGCTTGCGGCGCACATTTACAAAACGCCGAAAGAAATGCTTACAAATATTAACCGGCGTATCTTCGATGGTATGGATCGCAGATCATTTATCACGATGATTCTTGCGCTGTTCGATATGAAGAAGAAAGAAGTGCGCATTTGCCGCGCCGGACATAACAAAGCCCTTTTGGGAGTGAATGGAAAATTTCGATTCCTTGAAGGCGGCGGCATTGGGTTGGGATTAGAGCGCGGCCCGGTATTCGAGGATGCGATTGAAGAAGTACGGATTCCCATCAAGCCGGAGAGCCTCTTTCTCTTCTATACGGATGGCATTACCGAGGCAATGAATGAGAAAAAACAACAGTTAGGTGAAACAGCCATCGTTGATGTGTTGAAGGCAAAGCGGCATCTTTCCGCAGAAAGTATCCAGCATGCGATTCTAACAAGAGTAGGAAAGTTTCGCGGTTCCGCAGAACAACATGACGATGTGACAATGGTTGTGGTGAAAAGTAAAAATGAAAAAAATAACTCTAGAAAATAATTATTCCTATTGCAAATCAATATGCTTGCATCTTGATTGATTTCTGTTGATTTCTTACAAGAATTTTATCGAATGGGATTAAAACACAAGAGGAAAAGAAAAACCTCGCAATGCGAGGTTTTTTTGTGCCCGAAGCGCTGGAAGCCTGATAATGTTGCACGCATCGCGTGCATCTTTATCTTGTGTGTAACGAAGTATCAGGTCAGAAATCTTAATATTACTTGTGCCCGAAGCGCTGGAAGCCTGATAATGTTGCACGCATCGCGTGCATCTCTACCTTCCGTGTAACGAAGTATCAGGACTAAAATTTTAACATTACTTGTGCCCGAAGGGGGATCCCGCTATAAAGCAACGGGATTTCGTTCAGCCGTTTCATAACGGCTTCACTCAACTTGAATATCAAATCCGTTTGAGAGATATAAAAAGGAAAAACCACCCACAAGGAGTGGCTTTTCCTTTTTGTGCCCGAAGCGCTGGAAGCCTAATAATGCTGCACGCATCGCGTGCAGCATTATCTTGTGTGTAACGAAGTATCAGGACTGAAATTTTAACGTTACTTGTGCCCGAAGGGGGACTTGAACCCCCATGACCTTGCGATCACTAGCTCCTGAAGCTAGCGCGTCTGCCAATTTCGCCATCCGGGCAAATTTCTACTTCATTATAAATATACAAACTTCCTAGAGCAGTTTCAATCGTTTTGGTAGTGGGGTCTTTTGCCCACACAAATGATTCTCATTCATCACTTTTCAGGAACTAATTGACATTGATTATGTGATTGTATAAGTTTCATGTGGTCTACTAACTTACCAAATCAAAACTACACATATAAGGGACTATCATGGCGAAATACAAATATTCAAAATACCTCACTCAAGACACTGGCAGCGGCTTCGACTCGATTTACGAACCCGGACAAGCAAACGTACACTCTGGTATTTATTATTGCGAGGGCTGTGGGCACGAAATAACACATGTCAAAGATAAGCCCCTACCACCACAGAATCATCATACGCACACAACCGCACAGGGAAAAATTCGTTGGCGGTTAATAGTATACACTATGAACCAATAGGCGGTAATTGTAAATTCATCGGAATAACATCTGTAGCCGGATAATGCGACCATAAGCAAGGTGCTATTTGGGAAACAAACCTTGAGACAGCAACAAGCTTTTCCGCCGCAATATTCCTTTGCATAAAAGATAATACGGCTTTTGCATCATCATCCATCACAAAATTATACCGTGCATCGTACACGTATGTTTTATTATTTTGATTTTGTTTCTTCACACTGCAAGTTAACGATGTGTGTACATGATTGCAATAGCAAGGTGAGAGCACTTAATGCGCGGTTCAACTACTTCAATAAAAAAGAGGAAACATGAAAAGGATTGTAATTCTGTTGCTGTGTTTATTTATTGTCACGCTTCCGCTTGATGCAGGTAGACGCAAGAGCACAGCGAAAACTTCTACCACAAGCACAACAAGAAAGACCGTTCACGTTAAGGCATATACAAAAAAGAACGGAACGCAAGTCAAGGCTCATACTCGTTCTGCACCACAATCAAGAAAACACAAATAAAATCATCGCACCCTACAACACCCCGTAGGCGCGATTCCCAAAAGCCTCGAAAACTTCTTCGAGGCTTTGTTTTTTATGCGGCTTTTTTCATTTGTGCACTAATCAATAAATCATTCCATGTCCATAATCTATGCGTGATGTTCGCTTGCATTGCTGGTGTTACTCTCAATGAGCTATGGATTCTCATAAAGTTGTAATGATAGAAATGTAATGCAACGGCACATTCCAAGTTCCATAACTTCTTACTGAATGCGTTTGTTAATCTTGTGAATCTTCTCATTTGCATTCTCATTGTTAAATTTTGTCTCTCAATGTAACTGGTAGAAATATTCCTTTTCACAGGTTGACCAATTAACGGGGTTATTATTACCCTCACAATCTGTGCGGGACTATACCGCTTCTCGCCTTTGCTATCTTCTCTATACTCTTTGTGAATCTGCCCATAGTCAATATCTTCGCCAAAGATTTCATCTACAACATTGAAGTACGGCTTAAATGAATCGGTAGAGAGTTGAAATCGTGTGATTATTCTGTACTGCAAATCCCTTATGAATGTGCGCGTTGTGTCCATTGTTCTTTTTCCTACCCTGAAAGCCGGAACAAGTTTCGTTTCCGCGTCCATTGCTACAAATACATATTGATCGCCTAATTCTTTTGAATCGCCTTCTCTAAGTTGCTTTTGTTTTTTCCCTACATACGTCCAGATTTCATCTACCTGCACAAAGTTAGATTTAATATTCACTAATTGAGTATCAAGGATTTCTTTTGCTTGCTCTCCGGCTTCAACAAGCAATTTAGTAATAGCTTTTTTGGTTACACCTGTAAGGCGTTCCGTAGAACGGATTGAATTTCCTTCAACAAGGGAATTAAGGATTAAGGTTTTCTTTTCGAGGGATAATGTGTTCATTGCAGTGCTCCATGTTTATTGTTGATTTTTTCCTGCAATGAACGTATATTGAATCGGGTCATTCGCTTGTTCACGCAGGCGTTTGATTAAGGGCTTATTGAGTGTTAGCGCACTCGGTAAGCCCGCCTTACAGCGGGCTGTGCTACGATATATCACGGGCACAATTAATAAATCCTTCAAAGGGATTTATTAACCTGCCCCAATAAATCTTCATATAGCCTCCTTTCCTGTTTAAGGGTTCTCGCGTTTTGTTTATTAATCCCGCATATCGACTGCAATCGGTAGCGGGTTTTTTATTTCTATCTGAGTAGCATTTTTCAGTATGTTTGCTGTCCATTTTCACTGACCTAATATAACCAAATATGCATAACGTGTCAAGTACTATTTTCTATTTATTGGTATAGCAAAACATATATCGGCATAAACGGCAATTATAACGGCACATATTACGTGTCTTGCTATACAAGGCAATGTAAAATATGTATAGCAATGAATTAAAATAATTACAGAAAGTGCTTGCATATTATAATTGCAAAATGTATATTTAAGCAATGAAAACAACGCCCACATGAAAGGAGATATATATGAAAGACGTATTAAAGGCTACGTATGAATTATATGAAAACAAATTGCAAGACCTTTTTAACCAAGTGAGTGACGCAAAAAAGATGCTTAATGCTTTGGCGAAAGATATGGGAAATAACGAAATCCCATATCCTGATGTATCTACCGAATCATTAACCGGAAAAGTAAAGATCAAGCCAGACCAATTCTACAATCGTCCACTTGCAACAGCCGTGAGAGAATTCCTTGAATTCAAAAACGAGGCTACTCATTGGAATGAAATTGTTAAAGCCCTTAGGGATGGCGGATTTACTTTGGGAAAAACCAAACAAGCAGAAGACGAGGCAAGGCTTACTATTTTAAGGAATACAGCAAACTTTGTTTTAATTGGCGATAATTATTTTGGCTTAAAAGAAAAATATCCAGATTCCAAAAAAACAAAGAATGCTGACCGAAAGGACGACCCTAATGAGTCGCCATTGAAAAAATTAATTAGAGAAACAACCGAAGAGAAAGAGGAAAATAAATAGACCGCATTGCCCTATAAAATATACATAGATGAATCTGGAGATCATACTTATTCCGACGTTGAATGCGTTAGTAAACGCTACTTATCGTTGCTCGGAGTAATAATTAAAGACACAGAGCACCAATGTTTAGTGCAAAGATTTAACGCAATAAAAAAAGAGATATGGGCTGGAAAATCTCATTTAATTACGTTTCACAGAGACGATATAATATACAAGAAAAAACTGTTTTCTGTCCTTCTTGATAAACAACTTCAATCTAAGTTTGACAATCTGTTATTGGATTCGTTTTCAACAACAAACTTTAAAATGGTTAGCGTAACAATTGACAAGAAAAATCATTTGGAACAATATAAAACGCCTAACCATCCATACCATTATTGTACTGAGGCGTTAATGGGCAGATACGTGGGCTTATTAAGATTTTTACAGGACACGGGCGTTGTTTTTGCTGAATCGCGAGGCGAGAATGAGGACGCAATGTTACAAGATTCTTTTAATAGATTCTATCGCTACGGAAATATTTATTTTACACCCGAAATGATACAGAAACATCTGCTTTCACAAGAAATCGCTTTCTATCCAAAAATAGCCAACATCGCAGGACTAGAACTATCTGATATGTTGGCAAATCCGATAAAGCGATATGCGTTACATACAAAAGGACTGGAAAAACAAAACATATGTGGATTCACAGAAAAGCCTGTTGAAGCAACAAAGAAAAAATTCAATAAAAGATATACCGATTCACGGATAGAGGGATATGGAATGGTATATCTTTCTTGTATAAAATGAAAAACCCGCCTTTCAGCGGGTTCTTCACGGTATCCCATACGAGTTACCCTTGTACAACAAATGCCATATAATTATGTATTTTTTCTTTGTTTTGTCAAATTAATAATTAATTAATTTACGCCCGCCAATTCTATTTTATTCGCAAACAACGCGTACCCGTTCGGCACAATTTCGCCTTTTCGTAAATCCCGCACAACAACCCATCGCTCTCGATCTTCAATATGGCGGGCGGCTGGATTCTCGTAAACCTTAGCAATATACCACTTATCGCCGCCGTCCATTGTTTTAGCAAAACTGATTGCTTCCGGCTTTGATAAGCTATTGCTAATTGCAAACATTAATGTTTTATTGTTATCGTTCTTCATTTCTACCACACTTAATTAAAGGAGCTATCCATGACCATTCTTGAAGCAACCGTTGAAATCACAAAAGCCGCTATCGGTTCAGCTGGGGGCGCAAGCACAGCGACGAGTAATGCAACCCTATTAACCACCGTACCGTATAGAAAAGAGTTTCTCGACGGAATAAGCGCGCTCTACAAAAAGCTTTTAGACTTAGAAAGCGGTGCGTTGAACGCTTAATCCTTTTTAGATTTAATTAAAATTTCTTTACGATCAGCGCATCGGGGACAATATACAACTTGTACCATGTCGCCCTTCTTGTTTTCTATAATATTCCCTACGGGCTTATAGTCGTGATTCTCTGTACATTTCTTCATATTTGTTCCTTAAAGTGAAAAGACCCCACTACCATCGTTTTTGAATGATTGCTTAATTCCAAATAATCCTTAACTTGTAAGCAAACTTTAACGCAATAAACCTCCTTCTTGATAATGTCGTGAGCGACTCGTAAGAGTCTTTATTTTGCACTTTTATGTGCTTTACTAAATAACGGTATTATAATTTTAACCATATAAGGAGATTAACCATGGCAAAAGAAGTAGATGCGAAATTTCCGGGTGCGGAAAAACACGAAATTTCTTTGGACGAGGCAAAGAAGCATATCCAGCGCCACAAAAAAAATCCGATCCATCCCAAGCACCACGGTGGCTCGTTCGATCGCGCTGCAATAGATAAAATACTCGCCCAGACCGGTTGTAAGGCTTTACGCATTTATCATGGAAAAAATGAAGACGGGACACCTTCTTTAGTTCTTGTGGGTATTGATGCAGCAGGAAAAGATATGACAAAAGCGGTGATCATGGAAGGTATTCAACCGTGTCCGCCATTTTGCGACAAATCGAGCGAGCTGTTGGCATAAAATATTTATGCCAATTTCATTTTTTATTTGTCTTGATTTCATGAGTCTTGTTGGAGTTATTGGAATATTAAGGTTCAAACAATTAAGCACTCCATTACGATATATTGAAGGACACATTATTTATTCGGTTGTATCAGGATGGACTGAACATGTGTTAGGTAGTTATTATCATGTCAACAATCTATGGCTTATTCATTTTAATACACTTATAAACCTAACTCTTTTATTGGCGGCATTGTATTGTTGGCGATTTAGTAAATGGAATGGAATACTTCTTCGTTGGTCCCTGTACTCATATATAGTAATATGGATTGTTGGGAAATTTTCGTTTGAGCCATTGTCCGGTTTGGATGTATACTCTAATACTTTTGCACAGCTTATTCAGATTATATTTAGTGTCTGGCTGATGATGACCGTATTAAAAGATACTCGGATCGTATGGAAAAATGATTCGCGTTTTTGGGTTGCTTCTGGAGTCATAATCTATGTAACTAGTACTTTTCTATTGTTTGGATTCTTTAATGTTCTACTTACGTGGTCTCCACAAATGCTTAAAGTTATTTGGCATATAAATTGGTATGCAATTATTCTTACATTCGGTTTTTTCCTGAGAAGTTTTTTCTGCAAGCCAGAGAGGACTTCTCAGGATTTGGTAGTGGGTGCTACAGACGATTTACTAGTTCAATAGACCGGCTAACGCCCATATAATCTACCAATCACCAACAACTCATAAGGAATATGTGTCTTGATTGTTACAAGATTAGATACAATGGATAAAAGAAGAAGTAATCCACACAGATAATATCAAATGATGTGTTGGTTCGCTCATCCATGACAGTATATCAAGCAATAATCCTTGATTATATCATACAAGTATTTGTACTTGTAGTAGGACTTGTCGGTTTAATGAAATGGAAACAATTAACTAAATCGCTCCGCTTACTTGATTTTTATATACTATTTAGCTTCGTAATAACTGTCGTGGATGGTGTGCTGGGGTTTAATAATATTCGAAATTTGTGGGTGAATCATTGGTTCACCATCATTGGATTATTTCTTTATTCCTGCATCTATTATTCCTGGAGGCCGAGTAAACGATATGGCCAGCTTCTTTGGTTAGCGTTTCCTGTATATCTGCTAATCTGGATTATTGGGAAATTTACATTTGAACCGTTCTATTATGCTGACGTTTATTCCGGCGCTGTCTCGCAAATAATTCAGATGGTGTTCGGCGGGTGGTTGTTGTACGAAATATCAAAAGGATCCAATTTTGATTGGATTAAGGATTATCGTTTTCTAGTCGTTTCAGGAATTGCAATTTATGCAGCAGCGACTTTTTTTCTGTATACTTCGTTCAATTTGATGCTGACCTTACCTCGTCCAATTATGCGATTGATATGGAAGCTAAATTCAGTCTTTATTGTAATAGAACATGTCTTCTTCCTGCGTGGATTCTTATGTAAAACAGCTATATCTTCTGGGGTAATTTCGGAAACAGAAGTAATGGCAAAGTAGCAACGGTTGTTGCGTAAAAGGAAGAAAATGTCATACCCGTCCCGATTGATTATATCAATCGGGATTATAGGGTATCTTACACAAGATTCCCGTCCGACTTTGTCGAGATCTCGTTTCGATTTATTAATCGAAACGGACTTAAAATCCGCAGGAATGATAAGGTTACTATTTTTTAGCTTTGGAGATCGTTTGAAAACCTTTCCGATTGCTTAAAGCAATCGGAAAGGTAAAAATATTTATTAAAACAAATTATTATTAGAGTTACAAAACAAGTAATGTTAGATTCTCTCAATTGCCTTAAATGACACTATCTCAAATCGGAGTTACCATATTTAGTATTACTCTGATCTTCATGTGTATTGTAGGAATAATCGGTCTGTGGAAGTGGAGATATCTCTCCAAACCCCTCCGGTTGCTTGATATTTATATACTGTTTTGTCTCGCAAATGGTATTGTGGATATTGTAATGGTCGTTTCTAACATCCGAAATCTATGGATGATTCATTGGTCCAGCCTTGTCGAAATATCCCTTTACTCATGTATATATTTTCTTTGGAAGCCAAGTAAACGATATGGCGATCTGCTCTGGGCGGCATATGGTATTTATGTCGCGGTATGGATTATTGGGAAATTTTCATTTGAACCGTTCTATTTCAAGGATGTATATTCGGGAGCAGTATCACAGATTATTCAAATAGGTTTTGGTAGCTGGATACTTTTTTCCATTTCTAAGGAACATAAATTCGAGTGGGAGATAGATCCTCGATTTCTAGTGGTCTCAGGAATTATACTGTATGCATCAGCAGCGTTATTTCTTGATACAATGTACAATGTTATGTTGATCAATCTGCCGCGCCGAACGATGCAAGTCATCTTACTGTCAAATTTCTTATTTGGTATTGTTCAATACGTCATCTTTCTTCAAGCGTTCTTATGTCAGTCAAAATCAGCATCTATAAATGATTAAAAGATTACATCCATGCCCGATACCGCAATAAATATATTATGGACGATTGGTGTAGGGACTTTTGTGCTGCTCCTGCTTGCCGTGGGATTCATTATGGCAATTGTTCAAAGTAAGCGCAGGGAAATGATTGCCAAACAGCGGGAGTTAGAAGAACTTGCCAAACGCGAGCTCAAGTACCGCAATCTCTTTGAGAACTCACTTGCCGGCATGGTGCGCCTTTCTGCAGATTCGTGGGATGTGCTGGAAGCAAATCATGCATTATTAGAAATGCTTGGAGTGAAAACGCCGGAGGAAGTAAAACAAATATTTGGTGCAATCCCAATAGCAGATCGAGATCAAATTCTTACCACCCTTAAAAATCAAGGAACAATAAGGAATCTTGAAATTACGGTCCGGCGTTTTGATAATACGGAAGCATGCATTTCTTTTTCCGGCACTTTGTTCTCTGATGAAGGATATGTCGAGGGCGTTCTTATCGACGTGACGGAACGAAAACGCCTGGAAGCGAAACAACTGCGTGCCCATAGGATTGAAAGTATCGGTGTGCTGGCAAGCGGTATGGCGCATGATTTGAAGAATTTGTTGGTTCCCGTGAAGATGGCTGCAGAATTGTTGAAGCGGAAGAATGACGATAAAAACAGCCAATCCATGTTGACATCTATCGGGCATAGTGCTGAACAAAGCATCACTCTTGTTCAGCAAGTACTTTCCTTTGTTCGCGGTGTGGAGGGGCAGCATGTGCCGCTGCAAGCAGCTGATCTCTTGCGTCGAGTGCTGTCTGTGATTCAGGAAAATCTGCCATCCAATATAGAAGTTGAATGTAATCTCCAAAATAATTCGGCCATTGTACTTGGCGATGAAACGCAGCTTCGACAAGTGTTGGTGAATCTGATCAATAATGCAAAGGACGCCATGCCGGAGGGCGGCCGTCTCACAGTGGCATACACTTGTGAACAAGTGAATAAAACGATGGCTGAGGCGATTCCGAATGCTGTCGAGGGAACTTTTGTGGTTTGGTCCATTGCTGATACGGGCGTTGGTATTTCTTCAGAACATATCGAAAAAATATTTGAACCATTTTATACGACCAAAGAAATAAGCAAGGGAACAGGACTGGGATTATCGATCGTTGCTGGAATTGTAAAAGGACATAAAGGATTCATAACCGTCGAAAGTGTTATAGACAAAGGAACAACGTTTCATGTGTATCTTCCTGAATTACAAGACAGTCAATCTCTCTCCACGACGTAGCCCCACCGCCTTTAAATGGATATAAGGAAGTCTGACCAACGATGTGATTGATCCTTTTTCCAGTGAAATCTGAAACTTTAAAAAAAATGACAGGGAGAAGCTCTGCGTGCAACAAGAATGCTCCTTGTTTCGTATGCCCTTGTATCGTTGAGAAAAGGTACGAGCGATTATTCTCCCCCCCAACCTTTTCGACTAAAGACGAGTCTGATATATTATCATAAAAAAAAATGTAGGTATACGATGCGCCTTTTAGGATATTCTCTTCTGACACTCCTTCTTGGAGTTGTGGTTGGGTATGGCAACCCGCCTGATTTTATAAAACAAATCACCGCTGTTCGTGTAAAGGAACCCATAAAGATTGATGGAGTGCTTTCTGAGTCGATCTATCGACAACCAGGAATAAAAGAATTTTACCAAAAAGATCCAAATCAAGGAGAACCAGTGAGCGAACCGACAGAAGTGTGGGTCGCATACGATGACGAAGCGTTGTATATCGGCGCTATGCTGAAAGATTCGCATCCGGATTCTATCATTGCCCGCCTTTCACGCCGCGATAATAATGTGGGCGGCGATCGATTTGGTGTTGGAATCGATTCTTATCACGATAAACGAAATGGATATAAATTTATCGTTTCTGCATCTGGCACACTCATAGACGGAACTCTTTATAATGATGACTGGAGTGATGACTCATGGAATGGAGTGTGGGAAGCAAAACCGGTTTTACTACCGGATGGTTGGTCGGTTGAAATGCGAATTCCTTTTTCCCAACTTCGTTTCGAAGAACAGGAGAAGTATATATGGGGAATCGCTTTTGTACGGGAGATAGGAAGAAAGAAAGAAGAGTCATACACTGTCTATACTCCGCGCAACGAAAGTGGATTCGTGTCGCGAATGGCAGAACTTGTCGGCATTGAACATATTACTCCTCCTTCCCGCTTTGAAGCCACTCCGTATATGACAGGGCGCGCTGAATACTTGCAGCACAAATCGGGAGATCCATTCAATTCAGGTTCAAAATACAAACCTGATTTTGGTGCTGACTTCAAACTTGGTCTGGGGAGCAATCTGACACTCGATGGAGCGGTCAATCCAGATTTTGGCCAGGTCGAAGTTGATCCGGCAGTTGTGAACTTAGGCGATGCGGAAACATATTATGATGAGAAGCGTCCATTTTTTCTTGAAGGCATGAATATTTTTTCTTTCGGTCAGGGCGGAGTCAGCAACTATTGGTCTTTCAACTGGTCTAATCCCAGTCTCTTTTATAGCCGCCGGATTGGCCGCGCTCCAGAACGGGGACTTCCGGAAAATGACTATGCTGATGTTCCGCTCGGTACCCGGATATTAGGTGCAGCGAAGCTGACCGGAAAAGCGTTCAACGGATGGAATGTAGGAATTATTGAAGCGGTCACAAACCGGGAATATGCGCAAGTGGTTACATCGGGTATTCAAAGAGATTGGGAAGTAGAGCCATTGTCTTCCTACACAGTAGCACGTGTGCAGAGAGATTTTAATGATGGAAAACAGGGAATTGGCTTGCTTGCAACATCCGTGCATAGATTTTTTAAAGATGATGGTGTGAGATCTGCTGTGAACTCTGATGCGTTCATAGGTGGGTTTGATGGATGGACTGCCTTTGATTCTGGAAAAGTATATATGATTTCTGGGTGGACTGTATTCTCGCGAGTCGCAGGAACAAAAGAACGGATACTCGATCTCCAGCAGGGATGGCCCCACTATTTTGAACGACCGGATGCAAGCCATCTCTCGATAGATAGTTCTGCAACCTCGATGAGCGGCTTTGCCGGCCGCTACACATTGAATAAGCAGAAAGGGAGATGGATGTTGAATGCGGCATTGGGTTTTGTGAGTCCCGGTTTTGAATCCGGCGATCTCGGGTATCTCTCAAGGACTGATGCTATAAATTACCATGTTGGGACAGGGTATAAATGGAACGACCCAACGCCGTATTATCGGGATATTGAAGTACTTGGCTCATATTTTGCCAGCAGTGATTTTGGCGGAAATCTTACCTGGCGGGGACTTTGGGGAAAAATATATTATCAATTTCCAAACTATCATTCTTTTGAATGGTATTATGACTATGGATTTGAAAGTGTTGACAACCGGCGAACACGCGGCGGCCCGTTGATGTTAAATCTTCCGGCATACGAATATGGTGTGAATTATTACACAGACAATCGCAACGATTATATTGAAGAAGCATACTGGTATGCGTATGAAGGCTTTGATGGATTTTATCATAACCTCAGTTTGTATCTTACGATGCGTCCCTCTTCGAATGTGTCAATTACCATTGGACCGGGATATACATTGCATTCGAATAAAGCGCAATGGGTTGATGTTTTTTCAGATTCCTATGCTACGGCAACCTATGGGAAGAGATATATATTTGCTGATTTGCATTACAAAGAATTGTCTGCACAAATTCGCGTCAATTGGACATTAAGTCCAACCTTAAGCTTCCAGATGTTTGTTCAGCCCCTCTTCGCAAGTGGAGATTATACAAACTTCAAAGAACTCGCGCGTCCCCGGTCGTTTGATTTTAATGTCTTTGGACAGAACGGGTCATTGTTTGCTGATTCCTCCTTCAGCGATGGAAGCCGCAAAATATATCTTAGCGCGGCCGGTTCCCCATTGACGATGTCCTTGGATCATCCAAATTTTAATAGAGTTTCATTGCGTGGGAATGCAGTGTTGCGGTGGGAGTATATGCCCGGTTCAACTTTGTTTTTTGTGTGGACGCAAAGCCGATACGATAATATGCTCGATGGCGGATTCAACATGCGTAATTCGTTTGATCGTCTTGGTAGTTCTATTGCAGATAATATTTTTATGATAAAGCTTACCTATTGGCTGGGGAGCTGAGCAGTTACCATCTGCTGTCTTCGCAAGGTCTCATAAGAAATATGGCGATTAAGCGAAGAGTAAATACAAACCTGATCTCTCTTCGTCAGCGAAATATCGGAACAATATGGATATTACTTCCTGTAATCTTTTAGTGCTTTGAAAGTCGCTTCGAGCAACGCTTCGGAACTTATCGGTGAACCTGTCGCGTTCTTCATCCAAAGATCCGGAGAAATACATCCTGCTTTGACTATCCGTTCGATCTCTGGACCGATTTTAGGTTTTCCTTTCAGAAATACCTCAAGCTGATGGGAAATCAAATGACCAATGGCATAGTCTGGGGTGTAGAGAAACGAATGGATGATATGTGAATAGACTGCCAGCAACACGACATCTTTCTTCTTGAAGATCGGTTCATAATACTTATTCCAAACATCCTTTGCGATCTGTATTATTGCGCCCTTGACTTCGGCAGGTGTTGCTTTAGGATGAGCATACATCCAATGCCAAATTCCCATGTCTACCAACGAGACACCGGATATTTCATACATTTGCCAAAAAACATTGAGGACTTCAAGTGCTTCATCTTCTGCTGTGGGAGATGAGAGGCCTAGTAATTCAAGATCACGCCGTTGAAAAATAAACGCGATTGCCTCAGTAAATGCAGTATTTGGGACGCCATTCAGGAAATAATGATCGATATCGTTTAGGGAAAGTGTTTGTTCAACATTATGCCCCATTTCATGAATTGCAATATTGAATCCCTTATAATCCATTCCGTCTTTGCCAACTCGGGTGCGCAAATGTGCCTTCGCGGATTTCATAGCCGCTCCAGCCGCATGTCCTGAACCGCGGGCCGGATCAACCACGATATTATTGGCGAGATATATAGCCCGTTCTTTACTGAAGCCGAGCTTTATCAACATGTTCGGGATGTCGGCTTTGTAAGCATCAACAGTCGGATATCGTCTCTTCACGATCTCATCCAATTGCGCTTCCGAGTATTGTCCATGTGCACGAAAACCATTATACCAAATGTCGTAGGGTTCGAGCGGACGGCCCAGACGTTGTTCAATGATCTTGGCAATCTTCGATACCATAGGTGAACTTAACACTGATTCCAACATGGCCTGCACGCGTGTCTCCGGGATTTCGCGGTTCTCATCAAAACGTCGTGCGATTAACGTCGGTGCGCTTGGAGAATAGGGATCGACTTTTACGGATGCCTGAAACGTCTGCAGGAGCGTAGCATAGCGTGTATCGGGCTCGGGGGTATTGGAAATCGTACCGCCAGCTTTTTCCAGCGCGTCTACATCTTTTATTGTGGCAGGTTTTACTTCATTGGTAAAGGGATTCCAATCGACATTGGGATTGTTCACTACTACTTCCGGAATGGTTTGTGTCACGATCCGTTCCATGACCTGCTGGATCATATTTTGTTTCTGGAGGCCGGTCTTCTCATCTGAATAATCGGACTTGAGTTCATCGCGCAAGTTCCAATGTGACAGCAGTCGCATCTTAGGGGGAAAAAGTCGGTTTCCATTTTCATCGATCAGATGGTGCATATAGATGTTGTAATCGGCAATATATTGTTCCGCTCTCGCAGATGCCTCAGAAACCGATTGGTTAACTTCGGCTGGAATGCGTTTGGAGAAATATTGCGCAAGCCGTACTTCTGCCCATTGCTGGCGCGACCATTGTTCACCGTACGCCAGGCGCTCTTCGAGTGTTGTGAGCGGGAAGTTCAGCAAGACCACGAATGCCAATTTGTTATTGAAAAAATCGTCGATGATATGTGCCCCGGGTGCATAGGCACCGAATATCTCATCAAAGTGATAAATTGTCCCGAGATCGAGATCCGATTGCTGTCGGAATGCCAGCCCGATCTCATTCATATGTCCATAGAGTTGCTCCATCAGGCTCTCAAACCGGTTGAACATTGCCATGTGGGTTGTGGAGTCGCCGGCGAAATTTGACCCAATAAAGTTCTGAAAGATTTCGTTACTTCCATCTTCTTTATGCCAAAATCCAGCTACCTGCTTTATTCCTTTGAGCTGGGCTGGTGAAGCGGTTTGTGCGGGAAGTGCAGAATTCATCAGACAGACCAAGAACACAATAGAAATGGATCGTTGAATGGTGGACATAGAGACCTCCGATACAATATATATATGTGAAGGGACGTCAAACTTCAATGGGTCTTTGTTCTGCGCGCAAGGTGTCGATGGTCTCCACTGCGTGGCGCAGGTGCGGAATAAAAATACTTCCGCCCACGATAAGCGCAACATTCAATGCGTCGTATAATTCCTCATCGTTCCATCCGGCATCAATACATTGAATGAGATGATAATCGATGCAATCGTTGCATCGAAGAACAGCGGATGCAACCAAACCAAGCAGTTCTTTCGTTTTGGCATCTAATGCAGCACCTTTATATGCGGCACTATCCAGATTAAAAAACCTTTTAATTCCAATATGATCAATGTGAGCGATACGGTCGTTCATGTTTGTACGGTATGTACGGAAATCATCTAGCTTCGTCGCCATTATGCTTCCTTCGTAAGTTATGAAAATTTAATAATTCATGCGAGATCCGCTATTTGATCCTCTCTGTTGTAATGTATGGGATCAGGAGCCGGTCACTGCCCAGAACATGGGAAGAATACCATCCTTTTAAATATCGGAGAAGTTCCAGTCTATTATCATTTGTTCCTTCTTTTACCTTGAGTGACAGCTCTAATGTCTTCATGATGAAACCGACATGCTCAAGTACATGTGTTTTGATATCAGGAAAATTCGACTGCGCAAGATATCGTTCTTCAGTTGCGAAGTGCACATAGGCGTGATGAATCAATGATGAAATCATTTCGGACATCTTGATGGCGTTGTATTCGTCCTGTTGTCCTATGAGTAACGTATTTATGATGTTTAACAAGTTTTGATGCTGAGCATCAAGTTCTTTCACTCCGACACTGTATTCGTCCTGCCATTTTATTGGTGTATACATGTTCAGCTTGTTCTATTATTTGAATCCCTTTGCCTGAAACGGTTTTTCGAGCTCGCGATCGGTACCCAAAATATGTGCGAGGTACCAATCCTTTAAAAAATCAAGTGTCTTGTTCTCGATAGCGGGTTCCTTTTTCTCAATATTCTGCAGTAACTGAGATACGTGTGCAATAAAGAGTTCATGTTCACGCTGATGCTCAGCAAACTTCGGGTACTGCGCTTCTCGCATATACCGTTCCTCGGTGGAAAAGTGTACCTGTGCGTATTCCACAAATTTACTCAGCGTTAAAAAGAAATATTTTCCGTCAGGTTCATACAATCCTGCATTATACAATTTGCTGATGATATCAAATAACCCGCGGTGCTGATTATCGATTTCTTTCACGCCGATGTTGTATGTATCTTTCCATTCTAAGAACGGCATAGTTGTTATCCCTTCTCTTCCATTCGAATAAAATGCGGCATAATAAATGGAATAGGCAGGCTTATTTCAACAAACCCGGAATATTTTTCATTGTCGTACCATGGCGTTTGAAATATAAGTTTCTTCACGCCGCATTTTTCAATCGTATAGGAATTTTGTCGTTGTGTCCTGAGCATTTCTTCTAATTGTGAACGCGCCGGTTCGGGATGGCAATTCAACAAATTTGTGCCGATGAGTTTCTCGCCGCCATCCTCTTGAAACGAATCGATTGCCTTGTCGTTCATTTCGAGAATGATTCCATTGATGTCGCACACGGTGATAGCGGCAGGGAATGATTTAATCCAAGCATGATTCATTGCTATTCCTCTACCATTTCATCTTTTCGCGGAATGAAATTATTTGCTGTACGTGCGTTTCGCCATGCTTGGAA
The DNA here is from genome assembly GCA_026390575.1 of Ignavibacteriales bacterium. Lineage (NCBI taxonomy): Bacteria > Pseudomonadati > Ignavibacteriota > Ignavibacteria > Ignavibacteriales > Ignavibacteriales bacterium. The sequence goes on along the minus strand of JAPLFR010000007.1, from coordinate 154,410 downwards.
TAAATTCTCAGAACATCGTCAAGCGTGACCTTGCCGTTTTCAAGATGAATACCTTCGCGTGCCCAGCTAGGCTCTGGCAGCGAGCGCAAAAATATTAGCCATCGCTCATGCAATCCTTTCACGAGTGTCAACGTCGGCTCAATCGGTCCGTTCTTACAATCAGCAAGCGACGCCCATTGATCTTGATTGTATGGTTTCAGTATTGGTTTTTCTTCAGTAACAATGAGTTTCATCCGCGAGTAGGCATTGATGTTTGCATCTGCAATATGATGCGCAATTTGCCGGCTGGTCCATTTACCTTCTCCTGTTGATGTGTTCAATTGCGTATCACTCAATCCCTGAACAGCGGTTTCTAACTTCAGTGGAAGCTGTTGAATTTTCTGAATCCATTCATTTCGTTCGGATGGTGTAAGCATAATGTACCTCTTATGGTTTATGGTTGAAAGAGTCCTTTATGATTTGCGCCAAGCAACCCGGCTTCATAAGAACGTTTATCAACAACAGAAAGTTGCCGCGCCATTGCTGCAGTAATAATAGTATATTTACGATGATTGTCCAGTTCTAATCCTATCGCATCCATTGCTTTGTCGTTCACAAGCCAGCCGAGTTTATCAAAGCGATTGAGATTGAGAGGAGCTGTATAGCCGACAAGTGTTTTCTGCCCGGCGATATTATAATAAAATTCAAAATACGACATAATCAATTCACGCAATCCGCGGTACACCGGTTCACGGAATCGCAGTCCTGAAAAATTGGATTTTGCGACAGCACCCCAACGATCCTTCCGGCGGAATATAGCAAGAATGTGGTCGTCATCCCGCTCATTCGACAGCATATTGACAAGCAATGGCGGATAACCGATCATGCGCAACGCAGCGGCGGCAAAGACTGCGCCATCGTAACAATGCGCTTTGCGATCCTGCAAGACGCTTCGCGTACACCGGTACCGTTGCTCGTCGCTGTAAGGAAGAGAATCGAGAAACTCCTGAATCTTGAACGGTGTCTTCAGTCTGGTAAAAACCTGTAACTCAGTTTTTGTGAGATTCATTTGTATGCGAACTGTTGATTGTCCATTCGTTGTCTGGTGTATTGCCTCTTCAGAATAAAGTAATTCAGACTTGAATCAAAGGCAAGAGGGAAAGTTAAAATAAACGTTAAAACAATCTATTTACAAGAATGGGAATGAGAAACTATGAATCAGATGGAGTCCACTTTCTCTGTGGACTCCATCTAAACACGAAGTATTACTTTGTCATCAACCACGCTTAAAGCACGAGATTTCTGACGAAACAACTGGCGTTATTTCGTCATCAGCATCTTCATTGTCTTTGTAAATGGCGTCGAACCGTCTGCAGGTTGCACTGTAAGCCGGACGAAGTACAAACCGCTGGAAAGTTTTGAGCCGTCAAAAGTTGCCGAGTAAGAGCCCATTCCCTTCATTTCATCCGCTAATGTCGCAACTTCCCGGCCAAGTAGATCAAAGACCATTAAACTGACTCGGCCTGGTTCCGGTAATTGATAGCTAATGACAGTCGATGGGTTAAAAGGATTGGGATAATTGTTTAATTCATATTTGTCTATTTTTTGAACATCCTCGGACTTTTGTGGATTTGTTTCTTTTCCTAATGATTCATTAATCAAAAATGCGTACATAGAATTCGGATATTGTTCTATTAATTTGTTATATATTTTCTCAGCGTTCGTACTATCATTTTTAAGTGTTTCAAGTATTTTACCTTTGTTATACAATAAACATGCTGCTTCTATGGTATTTGGTATTTCATCCATCACCGTATCACACAGACTGAGTGCGCCATCATAATTTTGATCATCTATGTAAAGCGGAATAGATAACAACTTAATATGAGAATATACTTTTTCATATTTTTTATCTGCAAGAAGATTGCTTAATACTTGTTTTGCCGATTGCTTATCCTGAAGCAGACGGCAGTAACTAATAACTTCTTGCAATGATTGAACTGATGAAACTGAGCCCGGATATTTTTTCATGATATCCTTAAATTGAGAGATAATGCCGGTAAGTTCTTTTTCATATTGTTTGAATTCAATCAGCTTACCATTATTCTCTCCCCTTATTTTATCAAATAATGCCCTATGGCTCTCCATGACCTTTTTATAATCATCTTTCCCTGCATTTTTTTTCTCTTCACTTAATCCTTCCAGAGCGGAGGGTAATTCTTTAATTTTATATGACAATGCGTTGTCCGATGCGGCTGCTTCTTTGTACAGACCGCAGCCACTCCACCAATCCCAATGGATATAACTTCCGCTGACAGTCGATCCTGGATCAGGATTACTAAACCAGCAGCAATGTAAATTAATGTCAGGACTGTTATTACTTACTACATCTAACCGATTAAATAATGGTCCATTAGTACATAGCATGGAATTAAAGACCGACATATTCACCCAGGTTGCGTATATTCCTGCCACAGATCTGTTTTGTATTGGAGAGTAATGCACTTCAACATGAGAATACCCTGGCATTATCCCCACAGAATTTGGCGCTGTCAAATCTACATTTGTCATATTTGAATATGAACCCATATTAGGTTGTATATTTCCCAGAATTTTTAAATTATTTAAATAATTATAATTGTTGCCATAATTTAAAGAAATATTGTTTGCTACCGTCAGATCTGTCATTGTGCAATTTTGAGAACTGTTAAAAGTAACCGGGCCATTTATTGTCGTATTATTTATCCCTGCTCCCGAAATAGTTATCCCGGATTTTGAATTAAGAGAAAAACTCTCATTGTGTGTTCTAGCCTGCAGTTCCACCGTTTGACCGGAAGAAGAGTAATTTACAGCAGATTGTATTGTTGGGAAAAGTCCTATTAATACATTGCTTTGCGTTAAATAAGCACAAATAACCGTTCCACTTTGATCGACTATTGTTCCACCTGTTGAAACAATGATATGAGTTCCGAAATCGATAGTCACGTTCGATGCTATTGTTAATGTAATAGGCCAAGGTACATATACATCACCTGTTAATGTTTTTGCGATATTCCATCTTGTATTTTGTTGAAGAATACCCGAGGCAACGGGCGATTCAAAGATTGCGTAGGAATTCAAATCTGCTACAAGTGTCCGCGGATTTTCTGTGGATTCGTCACTCCATTTCTTAAAATCATTATAAGAGGAAACAGCTTCAACAGTTGTGTAGCCCTGCCCATTATAAGATGTGTAGAGAACATTAATTCCATCTATTTTATATGAGCGATTTACCGATCCCCCACCTTCTAATTGAGCTGGGCTTAATGTAATGTTATATATTAGTGGATCAGCAGCCACAGTCAGGATGCTACTGCCAAGCCAACGTTTTTCAGCTGCATTTGATTGACTGAGAAGTGGTACGTTGGTTTGACCTACTAAATGTGGTCCAATTGGCGGCCACGAAACACCCGACACATTTAAAAAGCTAGGGCGTGAGTTCACATCGTTTGGATAATAATATGAAATATCCGGTAGGAAAAATTCCTCTTCCGAAGCAGATGGAGGACCTCCAAAAAGACCTTCAACCCAGTTTATATAGGTCGCATGGTTTACAGGACTACGTTCACGAATCTCTGCATATATTTCAAGAGCGGTAGCATGACATAGTACACCATCCCCATATTCTGGTGTGAAATGGGCATAATTTTCTTCAAGGTGATTTCCAATAATATTTACATAATTGCTTTCGAATTTATTTGTTGTTCTATGATTCCCTAGTCGGAAATACTTATCGACTCTATTTCTAAAAAAGGTATTATCGTTACCACCTAGTCCATTTACATTATCTGCTCCCAATAGATCAACAATATTTCCCTCGATTAAATTGCCCCCGTTTCCAGATCCGTGGCAAGTAATTCCTGTTTCAATGTAATCGCCATCACCATCTGTTGCATGTCCGTCACGAATAAAATTATATCCTGCAACATTGTTGTATGCACCAAATTGAAATGCAATACTATGTCTCAAGTATCTAAATATGTTATCTTCCACAAGACAATTGTTCGCATCATAGCTAATATTTACTCCATATCCGCGTCCCCCTACACCATAATCATCAGCTTCATGGAAATAGCATCCTTTTATGACGATATTATTTCCACCTGAAATATTCACATGATGTGTTACTGCTTTTACAGCCTCAACACCATAAACCCAACAACTCGTTGAACTAGAGAATGCAATATAGTGTTGATCCATTCCGGCTGGATTATGTACGTAATTATTGTCACGGATTAAACTTAAATTTTCTATACCTACTCCGTTTGCACTATTTATCTGAATCATTGACCCTGCAATATTATAACTATCGAATTTAAACGTTGTAAGGTTTGATCCATAACCATGTAATACGATTCTAATTGTGCTGCCATCTGTCCTTCTAATATTAGTCAAACCATTAAGGAGAATTTGCGAATTGAATCTATAAGTGCCAGGAGGAAATATCAATACCGCTGACGAAAGATTACTATTTCTACAGTGTGTTAATGCATCACTCAACGGTTGAGTGTTATCGGCTACACCATTTCCATTAGCACCAAACATAGTTTTCATATCGAAGTTGTTATCGAAATGCCGGGGAATCGTTCGCTGAGCCGAGCTATATCCTACTGAAGTCCAATTTCCTAATCTATTACTTGGAACTATAAATTGGCCCATGAGTGTATTCGATTCGAATAACAAAATCAATATGGTTACAAGACAAAGTAAGTGAATATTTGTTTTTCCCATGGATACCCCCTCTTGATAGTGTAAGATTGTGTTTAATATTTTAATACGAAACTTTGCTAAAAAACAATTCCAATGTAAATTGATACAGTTCGATTATACACACCTTTTCGTTCGCTGGGATCCAGTGTCCATATTCCAAATTCGTACCGTGCATCAATTGTTAAACAGATTATTTCAAGAGGAATATCTATACCTGTTCCAATCACTAAACCAAGATCTTTATTTGAATAATCATTTTTATTATCTATACTGCTTGAAATTCCTTCACCCTCAATGTTATCGTTTGCACTTAATAGAATTCCAAGCGACGGGCCAATCAACAGGGAAATTCCGTTTATCGGCTGAGGTAGATGAATCTTTACGAGCAACGGAATGTCAAGGTATGCAAGTGTTTTTGTATGAACAACATTGTGCGCTATGCCCGCTACGTAAATAATGTCATCGATTTTAGCCCCTTTTTTACTGTAGAAAATCTCTGGTTGGATTGAGACAGCTTTAAATTGGAACTCGAAAGATCCTCCTATGGCATACTGGGTTATCCAAATTGAATTTCCACTCCACCAAGAAGAGTAATTCAAACCTCCTTTAATACCATAATTAATGTTTAACTGTGCATATCCTATTGTACTAAAAACTGTAAGAATAACGAGGATCTTAAAAATATTTTTCATATAAACTCCAATTTATCACTGTGGCACTCCCAAGCTGGGAGGGGTTACCTGTCCGCCGACGTGAAACGTAAGCGGGGGAGATTAAAAAGCAATGCAACTAAGAACACAACAGAGAGAATAATGTGTTAATACTTCTTCATACAAAGATCTTCGATGTGACGGTTAGTTTGGCGCGGGCAATATATGAACGTATTTTCTTCCTGTCAATCACGCAAACGCGTGATATTTTGTTTTTATTTTCTTCTGCCTGTAATCGCACACATGTCTTCATAGATATAGATTAGATTTAGATTGAATTAAAAAGCATCGATGTTTTAAGTGGTAAACTCCCATTGCCTCACTACCACCAGCGAGATGTTAATGAAAGTTATCCGTTCTGTCAAGGTTTTGTATGTCGTATTTTAACAAGTAGTCTGTCACATTTATCACTACAGAGAATACAGTAATTGTTCTCGAATATTTCTTCTGTTTCTTGGTACGCATTACTTCCCCTGGCTCAAGAACAGCTTTTAGTGCGTCCTCTGTTTAAAACCTCATATCAGTGTGGAACTCCCATGGAGTTCTACTCTATATTGTTAGAGGATTATAAACGTGCAATCCCCGCCTACGTGTAGTTCTTCACTACGGCGGGCAAGCCTACGGGATTTGTAGATTTCAGATTTGAATGAACGACTCCGTAGGAGCCACATGTTTGTAACACGAACCGATAAAAGTGAGAGAACTCCGTCAGGAGCTCAACATTGAGGTAAGGAGAATAAAAATAAGTTAAAATAACCTATTGACCAGAATTGGAATGAGGAAATATGCCCAGCTCATTCCGGCAAACGTGAGGCCGGCAAGAGCAATGACCGCCCAAAATACCATCATCAGCTCGCCGTCTTTTTTCCTGGCATTCTTTACTGCAAAATAGATTGCGAAACAGCCGATAAGCAGAGCAAGTGTAGAGAGAATTCCGAAGATCAATAATAGAATGTTATCAGGCATAGTGGTTATAAAATACGATGATAGCCTTCAGGAGTTTCAAATTGTCGGAATGATGTTTACAGGAGGCATGATAAAATCAATATACCAAAAGCAGACTGTGAATGCAAAAAAGGAACAGGTAAGCTGAGCGGTATAAAAATCCCGAGGTTGACCAAAAGTGTAAAATTAACGGTAGTCGAAACCTTCAGGTTTCGTTTTCAGATAATAAACGAAGACTAAAGTCTTCGACTACCATGTTTTCGGTACTTTTTGGTCAGCCACGGGATCAAAATAATCTACTGAACGTTATTTCTTCTTTCCTATGGGCTTGAAGTCCTTGATCGATTCTACTTTCATCTTATCGCCATCCATCATACCAGCGACTTCCACCTTAAAGTGGTTTTCTTTTTTTGTGGCGTTTAAGTATTTGGCAGCTTTCTTGTTTCCAGCGTCGTCAAACGTATAAAATTTACCACCCGCTACAAGACCGTAACCCTTTGCACTGCAAACTTCATCGAGCGCACAATCTTTTGTGTGTCTCGCAGCTTTGGCATCGGATTTCTTTACGTCATCCATGACCATTCTTTTGCCGCAACTTTGATCGACCAAATACCCGATCATCGAATGAGATTTATTGCGCAATTCTTTCTTGTCCATCTTACCCTGTGCAGACAAAACAACAGTGATGATGATTGTGGCGAGAACAATGATCGATAATTTCTTCATACCAATACCTGTTATTGTAAATGGTTAAAATTTGCTACAGTGCTTGTTTCAGCTTTATCAGGAACTCTTTCGGAGGTATGAATCCAACAATGCGTGAATCAGTCGCTTCTGTTCCGTCAACCTTGATGAATATGACCGTAGGAACGCCGGAGATATTGAATTTCTTCCGCAATACTTCTGCTTCCGGTGAATCAAAATGTGTCAAATCCACTTTTATCCTTTTTATGTCTTTTGTGGCGTGAATAACATCTTCATCTGTCCACGTATTTCGGTCAAGTTCCAAACACGGAATACACCAATCGGCATAGAAATCGAGTACCACGGGCATTCCGTTCTCTTTCGCTTCAAAAAAATCTACATCAGAATAAGTTTCCCATACCATACCTTTATCCCGCATGCTGTTAGCAAATACAAGTCCAGCAAGAACGGCGAATGTACCGAATATCCATTGGATGTTTCTTAGTGTGGGTTTTTCCTTACCCGAATCTTCGATAAATCCAAGATAGATACCTCCAATAACGAGAACCAGCGGGACGACGTAGAGTGCTTCCTTCGGTGCGATCGCGAGTGAGAGATAAAATAATGACGCCCCAATGAGAATAACACCGAAAATGTGCTCCACCCACACTAACCACGAACCTGAGCGCGGAATCTTTTTAAGAAGGCCGGAGAATGTGCCGAGAATTAAATAGGGGAATCCAAGTCCGAGCGCCAATGTGAAGAACGACCAGAAACCAAACGACACGCTTCTTTTCGCTGCGACGAATGTGAGCAATGCAATCACCGGCGGACCAACACACGGCGCGGCAAAGACGCCTACGACGAGTCCCGATAAATAAATTGCAATGAATCCGCTGCCTGTTGTTCCGCCCAATTTGCTTGTCAGCCAAAACGGCATTTGTATTTGATACAAACCGAACGAACTGAGTGCAAGAGCAAACAATAATGCCGAGATACCGCCAAGCACCCACGGACTTTGGAGCCAGCTTCCAAATAATCCGCCGCCAAGCGCCGCCATAACTCCAAGTACGCTGTACATTGTGGCGATACCGAGAACATAAATAAGAGCTTTGATGAAAACGCGCAATAGTTTTGTTTCTGTTTGTGAACCAAAGAGAGAGACGGTGACAGACAGCATCGGATAGACACACGGCGTAAGATTCAGTGCAAGACCTATGAGAAAAATAGCGAAGAAAGTCAACAACGAGCCTTTTGCTTCGAACATTGCTGCGATATCATTTTTTGTTTCAGCATAAACAGATTCTGACGGTTTGTAATTGGCAAAGATGTCTTGATGCAGAAGTGCTACCGTTTCATCGGCTCCAACAATCTGTACGGGGATTATGACATCGATGGTCGAAGGAGCTAAACATATTTGATTATTACACGCTTGAGCAATGACACTTCCTCTTACTGTATCGGTACCAGGTTGCAGTTTATCGGAAATTCTTAGAGAGGCAAAGATCGTGGTCGTTCCTTCGTAGACGTCGATCGGCTGCTCGGCGAAAGAGAGTGAAACAAGTTTGCCTTTTGGATACTGCACGTCAGCAAGTATGATGCCTTCCTTCGATTGAAGCTCGAAGGTTGTACCAATCAGATAGTCAAACGTCGGGGTGTGTGAATTGATATGCCACTCATTATTGATGTTCAATTGCAGAGCAATCTGCAGAGTACCGCCAGCTTGCATTTTGTCTGCTGAGAGGATCACACTTTCATGTACTTGCTGTGCTGTTGACAATGGTTGAGCGACGAGTGCCGGGGCAAGAGAGAGAATTGCAATAAGTATGTAAAGAAAATGTTTCATAACTGTTTTTGCCTGTCGTCCGGATGTATGGAATTGACAGTTCTGCATTTCAGGTAACAATGCGAATCCGCCAAGATAATGTTATTTCAGCAACACTTTCATTTTCTGCTCCAGCATGGTTTTTGTCAGCATACCTACTTGATGATCAACAATATTTCCTTTCTTATCTACAATGAACGTTGTCGGAATTCCTTCAATGCCGCCGTACTCCTGCACAACCTGGGCGTTCCCCAGCACAATAGAATAATTTATTTTATTTTTCTCTATAAATGGTTGTACTACTGACCAGCCATCTTCATCGAGTGCAATGCCGATAATTTCTAATCCCTTTGATTTATATGCATCATATACTTTTATAAAATCTGGAATCTCGGCCCGGCATGGCGGACACCACGTTGCCCAGAAATTCACAATTACAACTTTCCCTTTCATTTTGGCAAGTTCGACAATTTTACCATCATAGGACTTGAGTGAAAAATTTGGAGCTTTCTGTGGTCGGATGGATTGCGCATTGTTGACAGGAACTAAGAACAATATGAGAAGTAACGTGAAAATTATGCTGCGTTTCATAAATACCTTTCTTGAGTTTTCGATCTATCTGTTCTGTTTACTTTTGAACCAATGAACGAAGAAAATCGTTTCATTTCTCATACCTTCTTATTGAAAATAGGAATATTTCGATTGAATTGATAATACGGAATCATTCAAGAATGGCAAGTACTTCAATATTGTTCCATGATCACTTGTCACTTTTCATTCCCATAGTTGCTTTTATGCTAATTATCGCCAATATTTTTCTCACGTATGAATAAATCTCTTTATGTTATCGGTATCGAGGGCGGCGGAACAAAAACCACCGCTGTGCTTTGTGCATTAGACGGGATTATGCTTTCTGAAGCACAGGGCGGTCCGACAAACTTCCACATCGTTGGCATTGAGAAAACCGCCAGCACACTTCTCGATCTTATTCAAACATGCTGTCATTCTGTTGGATGCAGCGAAGCGCAAATCGGTGCAATAGTAGCGGGACTAGCGGGAGCTGGCCGCGTTCCTGATCAGCAGCGCATCATGGATAAAGTATTGGAAGTTGCGCGCATGAGGAGTTGTCATCTCGAAAAAGTCTCAATTGAAAGCGACGCTCGGATCGCACTGGAAGGTGCATTCAGTGGAAAGCCCGGTATTGTTGTCATTGCCGGAACCGGTTCAATAGTGTTTGGAAAAGATGAACGTGATAAAGTGTATCGCGCCGGCGGATGGGGAAGATTCATTGGCGATGAAGGAAGCGGCTATGCGATTGGACGAGAAGCATTTCGCGCTGTAGCAAAACTGCTCGATGGCTACGGTGAAAAAACAAAACTCGTGAAATTATTTGATGAGAAATTCGGACTTGGGACTCAAGAGGCTATTATCGACGCTATCTATGAAGAGAAATATGATTTCGCTTCTGTTGTGCCGCTCGTGATGGAAGCGGTATCGAAAGGTGATCCGGCTGCAAAGAAAATTCTTATTCGTGCTTGTTCTGATCTGATTGAAGTGATTGATGCAGTTCTGATGAAGATGAATAAAGGGAGGAAGGGTGTACCAAAACGCCCGCTGGCATTTGTCGGCAGTTTGCTGATGAATGATAATTTTTACTCACGTAAAATCCGTTCAGCAATCAAGCGAGAAGTACCGCTTGTTTCTCTTCATAACGCCGAATCATCTCCGGTCGTTGGCGCTGCTCTCATGGCGATTCGTCTGTATCATGAATCGCTCAATAGTGAAAACAATTCAACAATAGAGGACTTAACGAACCACTGAAATCCATAATGTGAAGAACCTCTGTATCACTCTTGTTCACCGCGTTATTAATAAGCGTTAAAAATAATCGATAAAATCGGAATATAAGATGCTCACTATTATTCTCCAATATTCTCCATCTCCACACTTCGAGACAGCAATCAACCGTTTCATCGATTCAACGCTTATTGAAAAGATCTTCATTATCCATAGCGGCGATTATGCCGGCATGCATCTGAAATGCGAAGCCGTAAAGACGGATTCGTTTACATCAGGCAAGATGCTCAACCAGGTTCTTACAAAAATCAAAACGAAATATTTTCTTTTTATTTTGAACGTCCAAAATGTCAAGATACATCAATTCGATTTGGAACGAATGATTGACATTACCGAACACACCGGTGCCGGCATGACGTACGCAGACTATTACGACGAGAAGAACGGGAATCGCTTCGAGCATCCATTAAACGAATATCAACTCGGCAGTATTCGCGATACTTTTGATTTCGGGCATGTTCTCGTTTTCTCCACCAATGCCGTCAAGAAAGCACTGAAGCGTTATGGAAAACTCGAAGATGTCGAGAATGCTGGACTCTATGATCTTCGCTTGAAGGTATCCATCGATCATCAACTTTTCCATATACAGGAATATCTTTACTCGAAAACAAAATCTGATCTACGCAGAACAGGCGAAAAATTATTTGATTACGTCAATCCTTCCGGATATCAAATCCAAAAAGAAATGGAATTGGTTGCCACCAAGCATCTAAAACGCATCGACGCATTTCTCAAACCTAAATTTGAGAAGGTACCAAAGTACGATATTCGTTTTCCAGTAGAGGCAAGCGTTGTCATTCCGGTCCGGAATCGCTTAAATACAATTGCCGAAGCTGTGAAAAGCGTTCTGGAGCAGAAGACAAAATTTTCATTTAACTGCATTGTCGTTGACAATTATTCTACCGACGGCACGACACAGCTGCTTCAACATATTGCAGAAAAAAATCCGCTGGTGAGACATCAAATTCCCCCCCGGACAGACCTGGGTATTGGCGGTTGCTGGAATGAAGCCATTTACTCCGCCAGCTGCGGGCGGTATGTCATTCAACTTGATTCCGATGATATCTATTCCAGACCGGATACGCTTCAGAAAATTGTCGATGAGTTCCATCACAGTAACTATGCGATGGTGATTGGTTCGTACAAATTAGTGAACATAAAATTAGAGGAACTTCCGCCAGGTATCATCGATCATAAAGAATGGACGCCGGCAAACGGAAGGAATAATGCGCTCCGCGTCAACGGGCTTGGTGCACCGCGTGCTTTTAACACGGCGTTGTTGCGGGAGATTGGTGGAATGCCCAATGTGAGTTATGGCGAAGATTATGCAATCGCGCTTCGACTATCGCATCACTATCAAATCGGAAGAATCTATGAGCCGCTGTATCTCTGCCGGCGCTGGGAAGGCAACACAGATGCTGCACTTTCTGTTGAGACAGCAAACCGGAATGATCATTTTAAAGATAAGCTTCGCACGATCGAAATTCTTTCTCGCCAACACTACAATGGGAAGATGAAGTGAGCACAAAAATTCGTCCTTGGCATCAAGACGATCTTGAAGTCGTGCGGTACCTTCTCTGGGAAACGTGGAAGGAATCATATTCGAGTTTTATTCCCGTTGATGATTTATTGGTGTATTTCAATGAGAATTACACATCAAAAAAACTCGCAGAGCAGTATAACGACGCTAAAGTAAACAGCTTTGTTGCTGAATATGATGATGTTATTGCCGGTTATGAAAAGACATATTACAATGAGAAAGAAAATCGGCTCTATGTACACCAGTTGTATGTTCTTTCCGTATATCAAAATCTCGGACTTGGCAGGAAGTTAATGAGATCGGCGGCAAAACGCGCTCAATCATTAGGACTTGATAAAGTTTGGGTTGGTGTGATGGCCAAAAATGAATCGGCGATTGAGTGGTATAAAAAAATGGGATATGAAATTGTGGAGAATGAGCCATTTACGATGGGTAAAACCACAGTTGACCATTTCATCGGATTCGTTCCGGTCGGAAGAATTCTGACCGGAGATAATCGATAGAAGGGAAATTCTTCCTTGGCAAAGGCAGATGGCGGCGCCTCGAAAATTCTCTCCAGTTTTCATTCTGCAAACGCGAACGCCACGTTACCAAACTTGTGTTCGGAACTCTTTACGCAGCAGCAATCGGCCTGGCAACAGATGGCAGAAGGGTATGCCTCACTGGAGTTTGTTCGTGTTCGCGAGATTATCTGCACCAGGTTTGCAGTACTTGTGCAATTCAATCCGAAACGTATCGTAAGCACAGGAGCGAATATTGATCCGGCATCTATTAATAAACGCAAATGCTTCCTCTGTCGTGAGAATCTTCCAGAGGAACAACAAGGAATTCTCTATCGCAACGATTACCTTATTCTGTGTAACCCTGTTCCAATTTTTCCTAGACATTTTACCATCTCAAGCATGCGTCACACACCGCAAGACTTCAAATCTTCTGTTGATGCGATGCTCGATCTTGCAAGGGATCTTAGTCCTCACTTTACGATATTTTATAATGGACCAGAATGCGGCGCGTCAGCCCCGGATCATTTGCATTTTCAAGCAAGTCCGCGTCTTGCCATTCCTGTTGAGCGCGACGCAGTGAATGTTCAAAGGCGTAAAAGGTTTTATTATAAAGATCATGTTGCAGGATCCACTTTAATGCATTACGGCAGAATGGTTCTGATTATAGAATCGACTGACAAGAATCAACTCCTCGCTTTTATCCACACATTGTTTGTCGAATGGAAGAACCTTCTTCACATTACCAAAGAGCCGATGGTGAATATTTTTTGTTCGTATCAAGAAAATATTTGGCGATTCATCATCTTCCCGCGCCAAAAGCATCGGCCGGACATATATTTCAAAGAAACCGTTGATCGTGTGCTCATCAGTCCAGCTGCTGTTGATATGGGTGGATTGATCGTCACACCGTTGGAAAAGGATTTCTTGCATATAGATGCAAAATTGATAGAAGATATTTTTGCCGAGGTAAGCGAGAAACAGGAAATTGTCGATAACATCCTGGAGAGAATGATTTGATTTCCTCCGAACCGATTATCTCCGTCGGCCTCATCGAGAACGCGAAGGAAGTGCGCGGCAGCTTCCATGGATACTATGAATTACCCACCTCCATAAAATTGCAAGGTTCATTTCGGATTACGAATGAAAGTAGACGTCTGGTGCTGTATGACAATGAAGATGTAGAAGTTCTTCGCTCTGAAGAACTTACCTGCCGTTCGTTGAGTGGTGCAACGTTCACGTTAAACGACGTCACTATCGGCCTCAATTTTCACTGGGAACGAATAGAAAAACAAACCTTTGAAGGCGACCTTAAGATTCGATTGAATGCCGATGGTACATTTTCTGTCATCAATATCATTGAAGTCGAAATTTACCTCAAGAGTGTCATTGCATCAGAAATGAGCGCCGATGCGCCATTCGAATTGCTGAAGGCACATGCAATTACGTCGCGAAGTTGGCTTGTAGCGATGCTAGAGCGTCAGCAAAAGTTTAGGGGAGTCAGCGTTGATAAGCAGCAATCGTTTGAGACGGCAGATGAAATTATCCGCTGGTACGACCGCGAAGATCACGTATTCTTCGATGTCTGCGCCGATGATCACTGCCAGCGTTATCAGGGAATAACAAAAATTATTTCGAAATCTGTGACAGAGGCGATTGAAGCAACGCGAGGTACATTCCTTGTTGCCGGTCATGAAGTCTGTGATTCTCGTTTTTCGAAAGCTTGCGGCGGAAGAACAGAGTTATTTGAAAATTGTTGGGAAGAGACGCCGATTTCATATCTCCAATCTGTTTCCGATTCTTCTATGGATTATCCGCCACTGTTGGATGAAGCTCATGCTGAACGCTGGTTCACCTCTTCACCCGATGTCTATTGCAATACGACAAATGGAAAGATGTTACAGCACGTACTGCCGTCATTTGATCAAGAGACGACAGATTTCTTTCGATGGAAAGTTGAATATTCGCGTGAACAAATTGAAGAAATTCTATCCACAAAATCAGGAATCGACTTTGGGACAGTCATGGACTTCATTCCTATAAAACGCGGCCCGTCCGGGCGCATCGTTCAATTAAAGATTGTCGGATCGAATCGAACAATGATCGTGGGGAAGGAATTGGAAATTCGTCGCTGGTTGTCGAAGTCGCATTTGTATTCGAGCGCATTCATTGTGCAAATTGAACGAGATGCGAATGGACTGCCGATCAAATACGTATTTTCTGGAGCCGGATGGGGTCACGGTGTCGGTCTCTGTCAAATCGGTGCAGCGGTGATGGCATCGAAAGGATTCACTGCAGAAGAAATAGTGAAACATTATTTTGTTGGAGTAAGTTTAAAGAAACTCTATTGATTAGCTGAAAAAAATAAACCACAGAAGACACAGAGATTCGCAGAGAATATACTCTGTGTTACTCTGCGTTCTTTGTGGTTAAAAATCAAGGGAGGGAATATGGTCTATAATGAACTAACGCATAAAGTAATTGGATGTGCAATGAAGGTGCATTCCACACTTGGTCCGGGATTATTGGAATCTGCATATGAAGAGTGTCTTGCATACGAATTATCGAAATCCGGAATAGTGCTCGAGCGACAGAAACCGATGCCGCTTGTGTATGATGGAGTCAAGCTTGATTGCGGATATAGAATGGATATTCTTGTGGAGAGTAAATTAGTGCTTGAACTTAAAGCAGTAGACATGTTGAATGATATTCATCTTGCTCAAATATTGACTTATCTCAAACTGTCAGGTTGTGAATTAGGATTGCTGATCAATTTTAACGTTGTAAAATTAAAAGATGGGCTTCGAAGAGTAATCAACAGTAATTAAATTATCGAACATTAAAGATGATCAATGAAAAACATAGAAATCCCTGGGCATGGGTTCCATCGCTTTACTTCGCGGAAGGAATTCCATATGTCGTTGTGATGACGGTATCGGTGATCATGTATAAGAAGCTTGGTATCTCTAACGCTGACATCGCACTTTACACAAGCTGGCTTTATTTACCCTGGGCGATTAAACCGTTGTGGAGTCCGTTCGTTGATATGTTTTTGACGAAACGACTTTGGGTTGTTACGACACAGCTGCTCATTTCCATTGTACTCGTCGGTGTTGCGTTCACTATTTCAATGTCTTCATTCCTCGTCCTGACACTTACTCTCTTTGCACTGATGGCGTTCAGTTCTGCTACGCATGATATTGCCGCTGATGGATTTTATATGCTGGGATTGAACGAGCCGCAGCAAGCGGCATTTGTCGGTATTCGCAGCACGTTTTACCGTATTGCAATGATTGCCGGACAAGGTGCCTTAGTTGTATTGGCAGGAACATTGGAACCGCGCATTGGAATTTCACAGGCGTGGTCGGTTACCTTTTTGGTGATTGCTGCTCTGTTCGCAGTGCTCTGTTTGTATCACCGATTTATTCTTCCATATCCTGCATCAGACAGATCAACTTTGGAAGATCAATCGAAAGGAATGTTACATGAATTTATTCACACTTTCTTTATTTTCTTCAGACGAAAAGATATTTGGGTAATCCTTTTGTTCTTGCTCTTTTTTCGTTTTGCAGAAGCACAACTGATGAAACTTGTTTCGCCGTTTTTACTTGATCCGCATGATAAGGGCGGACTCGGATTGACAACGAGTGAAGTCGGAATTGTGTACGGCACCGTCGGCATTATTGCGCTGACTGTCGGAGGATTACTCGGCGGATATGCAATTTCAAAAAAAGGCCTTCGATGGTGGCTTTGGCCGATGGTGATTATCATGCACACACCAGATTTGATGTTCGTCTATCTCTCGCATTTCCAGCCGACAAATTTGTTGATCATCAATATCGCAGTGGCAATGGAACAATTTGGATATGGGTTCGGATTCACTGCTTATGCAATGTATATGATTTACATTTCGCAAGGCGAACATAAGACGGCGCATTTTGCAATCTGCACCGGTATTATGGCACTTGGAATGATGCTGCCGGGAATGATAAGCGGAAAAATTCAAGAACTCATCGGATATCAGCATTTCTTTATATGGGTAATGCTATCAACGATTCCGGGATTTATTGTCGCTGCATTGGTGAAAATCGATCCGGGATTTGGAAGGAAAATATCGGAGTAGAACTCAACTCGTAGTGGGACAACAGAAAAATCCATCTGTAGAGTCCCTGCCTGCGGCAGGCAGGCGATCACCAGATCGGACAACTTATAGGCAATAGATAATGTCCCTGCCGGCAGGCTCGCCTAAGCACGAAGTGCGTCGGCGAGCAGGCAGTCGGTGACTGGACTTTACACGTGTTCTCGATAACTCCCTGAGATCAAAGAAGCCGAAAGAAGATGGTAGAGTCCGACTCGTAGTCGGACAACGTTGAAGTGACAATACAAAATAGTCCAGTCAGGTGACTGGACTTTACACGTTGTCTCGATAACTCCTAGAGCCAAAGAAACCGAAAGAAGATGGTAGAGTCCGATTCGTAGTCGGACAACGTTGAGGTGACAATACAAAAATAGTCCAGTCAGGGGACTGGACTCTACTCTTTATATCAACGGCAAAAAATTTTTATAGAGACGTTCAATTGAACGTCTCTACGTGGAAATTAAAATTTCAATTGTACCGAAAAACCATAGTCAGCACCTTGCACACCGGGAGTAATAGATATGTTCTCTTTTACCACACAATGCATCCACGGAATTGACTTTTGTTGGAATTCAATTTATCTGCTTTGTTTTAAGGTTATTCCGAATCATTACATTTAATTTGTAAAACCGTATTAAATCTATGAACGAGATGCTCGAAACGCAAGAATATATTTGGCAGTGTCTCAGTTTAGTGCGGTCAAGCGGGAAGGATTAAGAATTTGAATCGTGCAATACACGATAACATTCTCAGGCCTCCGGCTGTCCTGATCAATACCGTAAAAAATGGTAGAGTCCGACTTGCAGTCGGACAATATAGAAGCCCGGTTACGAACTGCCTGTCCGACGCAGGTGGGGACTTACCATCGTTACATTTGAAACTTCACGTGTATACTTTTTTGGGAGTTGCACAGATCAGTGGAGTCCGCCACTATATTGGATAAAACCCAATGGTTGTCCATCTGCGAGATGGTCTCTACGCAAACTCGCCTCCTGGGAGTGATATTCGCCCTTAACGAAGAGATCTTGTAATTCTTGCTCATCCTTTTCCCAGACACGATTCCTTCATGACAGCGAAAACGTTAAAAGTCTACGATTCACCGCGTTTCTACGTTCTATGAAGTATATTTCTTTCTCCCAAAAAGGATTAACTACTTTTTCATCCTTTAGGACTATTCCCGGTTAATGAACTTATTCATAAGATTTTAAGAGAGAATTAATGATCTATAAATGGCGGGGTAGGACAACCTTCCGACCTCGTTTGAGAAGAAAGAAACGTAAACCATAAATTACATAAACCCATCAATGAGAGGATTAGTATGAAAAACAAAATATTCGCCTTCACTGTCATAGGATGTATGGCAGGAATTTTTATAGCAGGCTGTGAAAAAAAATCAGAACAGAAAGCTGAGGAAGCCAAGCAAGAGCTGAAGCAGGCGAAAGCCGATTACGCCGCAGAGTGGCAAAATTTTAAGGCCGAGTCTGAAGCACAAATCAAGGTCAATGAAGACAAGATTGATGCATACAAAGAAAAGATGGAGAAGGCCGGTCACAAGGCTAAAGCAAATTACAAAAAAGCAGTGGCGGAGTTAAAGGAAAAAAATCACGCCCTCAAAGAGAAGTTAGATAAATATGAAGACCAGGGAGAAAGCAAGTGGCAGGAGTTCAAGACGAACTTCAATCATGATTTGAATACAGTTGGAGAAACAATATCGGATTTGTTTAAAGATAAAGATTAGCAGCAAAGGCAATATTTTTCGATTGACAGGAGAATGACCCGAAGCCGGGTTGTTCTCTTGTTAATATGTTGGACAACAGACAACGGGGATACGTCCATTTGTTTATGATAAGGATGTTCGCGGGGCTGAAAGTGGAACGGTACATGGTAATACATCGACGAAGTACGGGCAATGGAGAAAGGAATACAATGAAAACACTATGCATATTAATTGTGTCACTGTTGTGTTCAGCACTAGTTCAAGCGTATAATAAACCTGCTTTTGAAAAGAAGATATCACTAAATCAAAATACCTGGTCAAGCCGGCAGATATCGGAAAATGAGATCAATCGTATTTCTGATTTAGTTACCCGATCTAATGAAACATCATTGCCGAACTCTATGATCAGTTCTTTAAAGCGTGGTAGTCCATCCCAGCTGGATACGCTGGCCAAGCTAAAGGAAGCTCTCAAGGACTCGAACGAGATTAAGAAAGAAACTCCGATTCCGGATGCGAACAAGCAGCGTACTAAGGAAACCGATGTAAAGACAAATGTTGTCCCTACGGATACGAGCTACAAGAAAATTCTAGTCCAGGATTCGACCGCGCACATTTACAACGAGTACCGGGGTTTGCTCAGCGATGACCCACTCTATAACAAAAAGGCTCCGTTGTGGCAGCCGATCTTGAAGATAACGATGCAAAACGCGCTCGTCAACTTGGTCGATCATTATCTTATCGGTTATGATTGGGCGGTAGTAGGTTTCAATTCCTGGAACCGAACTGCATTAAAATCCGGTTTCCCCTGGGGTAATGGATGGAAATGGGATAACGATAGATTCGGCAATAACTTCTTCCTGCACCCTTATACGGGCGGGGGCTACTTCAATTCGGCACGCGCGACCGGATATAACTTTTGGGAGTCGTCGATATTTGTATTCGGCGGGGCGTATGAGTACAAACTGTTCGGAGAGAATGGCGGGCCTTCACGTCAACCGGAGAGGAATGATCTGATTGCTACAACTCTCGGCGGTATGTTCGCCGGTGAAGTTTTGTACAGACTCTCATCAATTGCTCTTGATGAGAGAACCGTCGGAGCAGAAAGGTACGGCAGGGAGTTCCTGGCCCTTCTTATTAGTCCTGGCAGGGCATTCACTAGATTCATGAACGGGAAAATGTTCGCGCATAATACGGAAGAGGTATATCAAAAAGAACCGACTGATATTGTTCTATCGGCCGGCGGCATCGTGGTTAATGATGTAAAATCCTTTGGCACAGGGCCACTCGGATTTTATTTGAATGCTGATTTTGATTATGGAAAACCGTTCGAGGAAAGACACCGTAAGCCATATGACTACTTTCGACTTCGGGCTGATATGAATTTCGGACTCGGCAGAAAATGGGTCGATAATATCGTTGGGTACGGTATTCTCGCGGGCACAAATACTAAAGTGGGGAATGCCAATATGCTCTTTGGACTAACTCAAGGTTTTGAGTATTGGGATAATAAAGCTTTCGAACTGAGCACGATGTCGTTCGGGGGCGCTGTCATTACGATGGTGCCGCTCGGGAAGGGGACGACTCTGTTTATAGATTTTCATTTGGCTGTCATACCTTTTGCAGGCAACTCTACTCAGATAATAACGGATACATCGGAGGGAAGAGATTATAATTTTAGCGGCGGAGCCCAAACAAAATGCGATATCACGTTGAAGGTCGGCGATATTTTCAGCGCAACCTTGTTGAGTTATTATTATTGGATCAGTACGTACGTCGGTCCTTCAGGTAACAATTATATGGGTATTATTAAACCGAGAATTGAATTCCACCTCTTCAGTAATGTTGGGATTGGATTTGAAGATGAGATTATTTACGAAAACTTATATTTACGCGATTTCCCAGCGGTGAACAAGGTGTACACGCAACAGAGACTTTTTCTGACATTTTATTTTGCGGACTTCGCGCACAATAAGTAAACTCATTTTTACCAGGGACCGGTGTTGTTCTTTAAACATATCTCCCTGGCAATTCATAAATCTCAGTATTGGAATTGAACATTTTGTAGTGATCGATATGCACGTAATAAAGATATGGGGACTGAAAATGGACCAACAAATGCAATACGCCGACAAAGTATAGACGATCGAATGAGGAATTCAATGAAAAACATTATACTATGCATTTTTATTGTCTCGTTATGTTGTTCAGGATTACTTCAAGCACAGTATCGTGAAAAGCTTGATGCACAATCCAAATCAAATCTTAAGATCAGAAAACAAGATCAACTCTACAGAGTAGATTCCAGATTTTATTCCTACCTGGGATTGAATCTCGAGAAACATTCGTTGGAAAACACCGACAAAGACACTGTAAACAAAACCACTGCATACAAAGACAGTGTTTACATTGACACTGTAAAAAATAAGTATGGTGATTTACGGAATGACAAAGTAGAATTTAACAAACAATATCCCTTGTGGTCGGTTGCTCTGAAGGTTACCGGAGCTAATGTTGTTACATTTCTCGTTGATAGGTATTTCTTCAACTATGATTTTTCGCGTGTAGGATTCAATTCCTGGAACCATAACATAAAGACCGGCTGGGAATGGGATCAAGACAGATTTGGCATGAACTTTATTGTTCATCCGTACTCCGGAAGCACTTTTTTCAATGCTGCGCGCTCAAGCGGGTACAATTACTGGGAATCAATACCATTTGCAGCGCTCGGCAGCTTGGAGTGGGAGTACTTTGGGGAAAACACCCTGCCGGCATATAACGATATTGTCAACACGACGATCGACGGTGTATTCATTGGCGAAGTGATGTATAGAATAGGTTCAGACATACTCGATGATCGAACAACGGGATTTGATAGATTTTTCCGGGAATTTTCTGTTGCCGTTCTTTCTCCCACGAGAGCTTTCAGCAGGTTCACACAGGGGAAAATGTTCAGAGTGACTTCGGAAGAGGTCTATCAGACAGAACCGCTGAATGTTACGTTAACGTTCGGGAGGCGCCAGGTCAATGAAGGATCAAACTTTTTGACGGGACCAACAAACTGGCTCCTTGATATTATGCTTGATTATGGGAATCCGTTTGAAGTAAGGTCACGGAAACCTTTTGATTATTTCAAAGTGAGAGTGGATATTACTAAAGGACCGGGAAGAAAAATATTGGATAATGTCATCGGATATGGATTCCTCTTTGGCAGTAATTCCCATTCTTATGGTTGGTTGGATATGCTCCTCGGTGGATTTCAACATTTTGACTACTACGATAATCTGACCTTCGAATTAGCCACCATAGCATTCGGTCCCGGAATAATAACGAAGTTGAAGGTAAGCCCGAATTCCAATCTTTACACGAACTTCCATGTCGCCATAGTGCCGCTCGCTGGAAACAGTACACACTTTCCAATTTCTGACACCTCTCAGGCGAGGGATTATAACTTTGGAGGAGGGGCTGAATCAAAGCTTGAATGTACTCTTCAGCTTGGGTCGTGGGTAAGCTTTAAATTGTTAGGTTCTTATTACTGGATTCGCACATATGTAGGATATGCAGGGGATCATTATATCGGAATTCTCAAACCCAGCATTGGAGTAAGACTTTTCGACAAGCTCAGCATTGGAGTTGAACATTTGGTGTACTATAGTGATCGATACACACGTGATTATGGCAATTTTCACGATGTAAGAACCGAACAGAGAATCCAATTAACATACTACTTCGAAAATTTTAAACAAGAGAAAAAATGAACTCCCTTTTTGTTGTCATCATTGATTGGCTGCTCTTTCGATAGGAAGTATCATTATGATAAAAATGTCAAAGAGCCGGTTTATTCTTATAAAGGTCATCATCTTTTCGTTGGCTGTTATCGGTATGGTAAAGCCACTGTATTCGCAGTCTCCGGTAAGGGATACTACATTTCATCCGTACCATGTTAATTACTGGGTAACAGGTGGTATCTTCATCGTGGGAGTTCCGTTAATAATGATTGGGGCACCCTTGGTAGCGAATAAATCGCCCTTGACAAATGCAGAAATAGATGCATTAGACAGAAATAATTTTACCGCAATTGACCGTTGGGCTTTGAGACTCGATCCATCGAAAATGAGTTACTATGCAAATTTTTCTGATAATGTGCTTGCTGGTATAATCATGCTTCCGGCGCTCACACTGTTCGATCACAACATCAGGCAGGATTGGTTGGACATAGCGATGATGTATGCGGAGACCCAAATAATTGTCAACAACATATATCTTTATAGTCCTTTCGGGCCGCTTTTTCAAAATAAATATCGTCCTGCTGTGTACTACGATGAGCTCGGTACCAGTGGCACGAGAATGACAAGCTGGAACCGGAGTTCATTTTACAGCGGCCATGTTGCATCTGCCGCAGCGGCATCTTTCTTTACCGCAAAGATAGTTTGTGATTACTATCCGGAATTAGGATGGAAGAAATATCTTCTCTATGGCGCGGCGGCAATACCGCCTCTTATCGAGGGATATCTAAGAATGAAAGCACTTGATCATTTTCCATCCGATATATTAGTGGGGCTTGGAGTAGGAGCATTATGCGGCATAGTAATCCCAGAAATTCATCGTATCAAATTTGAGAACGTTTCAGTGGGATTATATTCTTCTTATGAAGGAACTGGAATAAGTTTGAAATGGCAGCCTGATTTTGGAAAATAGGCATTTGTACTTTTGAAAATAAATTTTGTTGTGTTTTGAATATAGTAGTAATCGTGCTGTTGGGTCTGTACTAGTATAATGAATAATTTTATTGAAGGAAAAACCTGCAATCATCATAAAGAAATCATAGTTCACAAACGAACGGATTCCCAACAAATCGGGTTCTGGTTCATTTCAATCACATTTAATAGAAGGAGAAGCATTATGCGCTACGTACTTGTATTAATTGCAGCAGTGTTATTGTCGAGCACTGTAGATGCACAGTTACGTATTAATCTCGGCTTCAATATAGGAAGTCAACCAGTTTGGGGTCCGGCTGGTTACGATCATGCTGAAAATTATTACCTGCCGGACATTGAAGTTTACTACAATGTTCCTCAGCATATGTATTACTATCAGGAAAGAGGACGCTGGGTTAGCAGGTCATCTTTGCCTTCCCGGTATCGTGGCTTTGATTTGTATAATTCTCACAAAGTAGTGATCAATGAGCGAACACCGTGGCGCAATCACGCATCGTATCAGGGAAAATATGCCTCGTATAAAGGTCAGCATGATCAGCAGCCAATCCGCGATGCCCGTGATCCAAAATATTATGTAAATCCAAACCACCCCGAGCACAATAACTGGGTAAAGCAACAAAAGCATGATAATGGTAATGGCAAAGGTAAAGGTAATAATAAAGATAAAGGGAATGGTCGCGGCAACAAATAATGACAAAAATAACAGACAAGACAAACAAGTACTGGCATGGGAATGGTGGAAAATAGATTGAATCCGCAGGTAAGCAAGAACATACATGTTTTTGAACAACCTGCGGATAGGGGGATCAATCACAAAAGAACCGTGATTTTTAAACAGCTTCGTGCATTGCGTTGGCCGGATATGCTTACTCTTCTTGGTCTTCTGTGTGTTTCTTTTTCAGTCTATTTTTCTTTCAAAGGATTTTTAGGAATTGCATACGTTCTTATCCTATTGCAATTCCTCTTAGATTATTTTGATGGAAAGTTAGCAAGAGCGATTGGCGGAGGAGTGCTGGGTGTTTACCTGGATAGTTTTACGGATTTTATGGCAGTGGCTGCCTCGGTAGTTTTTGGTTGGTTTGTAGGGATAACCGGTACTGCTATGCTCATCGCCGGATTCTTAAATGACGGCGCAGCATCAATACGATTGGCGTATTTCACGTCATATAAACAAAAGGGGTTCACAGGTATTCCGACTGTTCTAGCCGCTTCAGCAGTCTCGACGATTGCTTTCCTTGGATATTTCTTTGTCCAAGAATATCTCGTTTGGTTTGTGATTTTTTATTTCATCTCGGCAATTGCAATGATTTCTGATTTGAGACTTAAGAAAATATAATCGTATCTCCAAAAATGAACTATTTTTTCATGCTATTAAATGTTCGAATGGATTCCCGCATTATTCACATTTGGTCTTGTTGTCTTCATCGGTTGGCTGATCTTTTGATAGGAATTTCTTTCATGATAAAAAAGTTAAAGAATCGGTTTATTCTTATTAAGGTCATAATCTTTTCGTTGGCTGTTATCTGCAATGTGAAACCGATGTATTCGCAGTCTCCGGAAAAGGAGACTACATTTCATCCGTACCATGTAAATTATTGGGTAACAGGGGCTGTCATCGGTGTTGGATTGTCGGCAAATTACCTGGGAGGAGCATGGGTATTTCAGAAACCAGAGATGTCTCTATTAGAACTACAGGCATTGAACAAAGGTGCTATAAACAGTATCGATAGCTGGGCTTTAAAGCAAGATCCATATAGTAGGGACGCCTTCACTAACTATTCAAATTTTCTCCTTGCGTCTACCGTTGTTCTTCCGGTTTTCCTTATGTTTGATAAACAGATCAGGCAGGATTGGCTTGACGTGCTACTCATGTATGTGGAAACAATGTCTATCACACCTAATATTTATGAATGGACTCCTCTCGGGGTTAATTTTCAAAATAGAGTTCGACCTCTTGCTTACTATGATCAACTTACTTATGGGGAGAGAAAATCAGGCGATAACCGGAATTCATTCTACAGCGGCCATACTGCCGTTGTCGCGGCATCCACTTTCTTTATGGCAAAAGTCTACATTGATTACAATCCTGGAATGGGAGACAATAAATATCTTTTATACGGTGCAGCGACAATTCTTCCTCTCCTTGAGGGATATTATAGAGTGAAAGCGCTCAGGCATTTTCCTTCCGATATAATAGTTGGCATAGGAGTAGGGGCATTGTGCGGCATCCTTATTCCCGAACTTCATCGTTTCAGGGACAAAAACATCTCATTAGGATTGTATTCTTCATCCATAGCAACAGGGATAGCCATAAAATGGCAGCCGGATTTTTTAAAATAGACATGTTTACTTTTGAAAATGAATTTCTTTATGTTTCTCATAAAGAACAATCATGAAGCACACAACGAAAAAAAAGAAAGGATATCCTCATGCGGCATAGGATTCTTATATCACTTTTCCTTATTGTCATTTGCGGATTCTCTCCCTACAGAGCCGCAGATCTCTTCGCACAAGATATCGCTTCACGGGATACCGTACTGGGGAACAAATACAATTTGTCCCAATTCGGACACGAGACTTGGAGTTTTATTAAACAACCAACGAAATGGGACGGCGGCGATTGGCTCAGACTTGGTGTGATGGGCGGCGCGACATTTCTCACAATGCAAGTTGATCAGCCAATCCGCGATGCGGTTATGAGAGACAACAAACGATATTTCTACAGCGTACCAATTGAGGGAGCCAGAATGTATGGAGAACTGTATTCTCCATTTGTGTTCTTTATTGGCTTTGCTGCGCATTCTTTGATAGCGGACGATATGTCGACAAGGAAAATCGCTTATGAAATCGGACAGGCTTCACTCTATACGGGTGCAGTTGTTCTGACATTGAAATCTATCATTGGCAGAGCAAGACCTCATGACGATCTCGGGAGAGCGACATATCACCCTTTCACAATTATGGGCGATGATTATCATTCACTTCCTGGAGGACATACAGCCACTGCATTTGTCATCTCAACTGTGCTTTCCAGAAATGTTCATCCAACATGGTTGAAAGTACTCGTGTACTTACCGGCTATAATCACTCCCATCTCTCGAGTATATCAAGATATGCATTGGACATCAGATAATATTCTCGGCGGCGCAATTGGCTACTTTATCGCAACCTGGGTCGTCGATATCCATGAACAGAATGATTCGAGAGTGCACGTGTCTTCGATCTTTCCACTCACCGTCAGTATTACTCTCAATTAGGCGGGTTGATCACTCTATGGTCTTCATTGCATAAAGATTCAAAACATACTTTCCTCTTTCGCAGAGCATACGAGTGCACTATGAGCCATAAAATTTTCTTATCACTCATCGTTTTGATCATCTGCGAGTCTTCTCTCTTCGCACAAAACAAATACGATTTCCCTCAGTTCGGACACGAGACTGGTGATTTTATCAAACAACCGTCGAATTGGGACGGCAACGATTGGCTCAGACTCGGGATGATAGGTGGAACAACATTTTTAACAATGCAAGTTGATCAACCCATCCGCGATGCAGTTCTTAAAGACAGAAGTTATTTTTATAGCGTACCGATTGAGGCGGGCAGAATATATGGGGAACTCTATTCCCCGGTGGTGTTCTTTGCCGGTTTTGCTGTACATTCTTTGATAACGAATAATATGTCGACAAGGAAGATCGCTTATGAAATCGGACAGGCTTCATTGTATACGGGTGCAATTACCTTGATAATAAAAACTGCGTTCGGTAGAGCAAGACCGTTTATGAACGAAGGTACATCCAGTTATCACCCATTCTCATTTCGCGACGATTACCATTCGTTTTCCGGAGGACATTCAGCCACTGCATTTGTCATCTCAACCATCCTTTCCAGAAATGCCGGACCAACTTGGTTGAAAATTCTCGCATACTTACCGGCGGTACTCACACCAATTTCTCGAGTATACCAGGACCAGCACTGGATGTCTGATAATGTTTTCGGCGGCGCGCTCGGCTATTTTGTGGCCACATGGGTTGTCGATACTCATGAGAAAAAGGATAAAGAGTTTCAAAGTACTTCAATCACCCCTCTCATCAATATTAGTATTGTTGTAAACTAAGGTTTCTTATAGAGTAATGGTTAAGCTAAAAACACTAAACAGAAAGTAAGAGTCAACATTACTTATACTTCCATCGAATCCACAACTTATACACAATGAAAGGAATATTTCCATGAACTTCTCGAAGAATATAGGGATGTTACTACTGGGTATCTGGCTCATAGTCTCGGGTGTGGTAGCACTTGTCCCGGCTGTGTATTTCGATGGTCTGAGGGTGATCATAGCAATACTCGCCGTACTCGCTGGAATATTCATCTTGCTGCGTAAATAAATCAACGTTGTTGTTCAATTGTGGAAGCTGCCGTACGGATGCTTTGGTTAACTCTGTAGCTGCATCATACTATCCAAATGTTTAAAGATACATCATTGTGATTGTGTGTTCTATTGTTCTTGAATTGATGTGCTTCAATCAAATGAGTCGCGTATCAAATTCAACCTGATAAAATTTTCGTTTCTGTAATCATACCTCTTCCTTGGTCTACAGGCAGTTTCCCTTTTTGAATTCTTCTTACTATTTAGTATAATAAAGCATTATGCATCGCCTTAAATCCATACTTCGTACACAAAACACGGTTGTGATCAAGATTGGCACAAACCTGCTTGCTGACAAAGTGAAGGGGATCAATCTCGATCGGATTAACGGGATTGCTCAAAGCGTTGCCCGTTTGAATGCCATGGGAAACCATATTGCAATCGTCAGCTCTGGAGCAATCGGTGCAGGCGTAGCCGCACTCAAGTTAAAAGAACGTCCCAAAACGATTCCAGAAAAACAAGCAACGGCAGCTATTGGTCAGCCGCTGTTGATGGAGGCGTACGAAAATGCCTTCAGAAAACAGGATTGCACAATTGCTCAAATCCTGCTCACCAAAGATGACTTTGTGAATCGGGCACGGTATCTCAATGCAAAGAACACTTTTCCTATACTGTTTGAGCAAGGCGTTGTTCCGATTATCAACGAAAATGATACGGTTGCTGTAGAAGAAATTAAGCTCGGCGATAACGATAATCTTTCTGCAATGGTCGCAAATCTTATTGAGGCGGACCTGCTTATCATTCTGAGTGACATTGACGGACTTTTCTCGGATGACCCAACGAAGAACCGCGAAGCCGAACTGATTCCTGTCGTAGAAAAAATTACGCCGCAAATTGAAAAACTTGCAAAGAGCAGCAAAACCGAATTAAGTACCGGCGGAATGATTACAAAAATTCAGGCAGCAAAGCGATGTGTCTCTGCAGGGATTGCGATGATCATTGCCAACGGAAAGAATCCAGGCGTATTAGAAGAAATCTTCTCCGGCATTTTTAAGGGCACGCTCTTTTTGCCGGCAGAAAACAAATTGAACATGCGAAAAAAGTGGATTGGTTTTGTGTCCTCAGCAAAAGGATATGTGCGCGTGGATGACGGGGCCAAACTTGCACTATTGAAAAAGCAGAAGAGTCTGCTGCCGTCCGGAATTGTTGAAGTGCATGGAGAATTCAAAGCGAACGAGACAATTTCTATATTAGATATAAATAGCAAAGTGATTGCGAAAGGTGTCACTGGATTTTCTTCTACTGATCTTGGTAAAATTAAAGGAAAGAAGACAGGCGAGATCGAGAAAATTCTCAACCGCAAATCACATGACGAAGTGATTCATCGTGACAATTTAGTGCTTATCGGAGAATCATCGTGTTAGAAGTCAATATTATCAAGAAGGCGCGGTCTGTCAAAGAAGCAAGCGGAATTCTTTATAACTGCACGACCGCGAAAAAAAATTCTTTGCTCAACGCGATCAACCATCGTCTTCTTAGTGAAGCCTCGGTAATTCTTAATGCCAACAAAAAAGATTTGAAGAATGCGAAACAAACCGGATTGCCAAAAGTATTACTTGACAGATTGACTCTCACTGAACAGCGTATCAAACACATGATGGACGGTGTGAAGGATGTTATCAAACTTCCTGATCCTGTTGGGAGAGTTCTTGAGAAGACAAAACGGCCAAACGGTCTTCTTATTGAAAAGATGAGAGTGCCACTCGGCGCTATTGGTATTATTTATGAAGCGAGGCCGAATGTGACAATCGATGCTTCTGTCCTGTGTTTGAAATCCGGGAACGCTGTGCTGCTGCGGGGTGGATCGGAAGCGATACATACGAACAAGAAACTCGTAGATATCATTAAAAAGGCATTGCACGATGTACACCTGCCCACCGGGTGTGTAGAGTTTATCGATACGACAGACAGAAAAGCAGTGATGACTATGTTGAAGCAGGAGGAATATCTTGATGTGATCATTCCGCGCGGGAGTCAAAAGCTGATCAGCTTTATTCAGGAGAATTCCGTTGTGCCTGTCATCGCACACGGAGAAGGCAACTGCCATATCTATGTTGACAGTTTTGCTGACCTTGCAAAAGCAGAGGCGATTGTTTTTAACGCAAAAGTACAAAGACCATCGGTCTGTAATGCGGCGGAGAAGCTGCTCGTGCATGAGAAAATAGCGGAAAAATTCTTACCGCGCGTTGTGAACAGGCTGAGGCAAGCCGGAGTTGAAATTCGCGGTGATAAAAAAACGTTATCGATTATCAACAATACGGTACTCGCTCGGGATGCTGAATGGTACAGAGAGTATTTAGATCTCATTATCGCTATTAAAGTAGTGAAGAGTTTAGATGAAGCCATTTGTCATATCAATCATTTCGGTTCCCACCATTCCGATGCGATTGTTACCAGCAAGAAGACAAACGGCGAAAGATTTCTGCGGGAAATAGATTCAGCCGCAGTATATGTAAACGCCTCAACGCGGTTTACTGATGGTTATGAATTTGGTCTTGGCGCTGAAATCGGCATCAGCACTCAAAAACTTCACGCACGAGGACCGATGGGACTTGTGGAACTGACAAGTACTAAGTTCGTCGTTCATGGAAAAGGACAGATTAGAAAATAAACCAATCCGATCGCTTTAAGCGGTCGGATTGGTACGAAACTGATTCTGATAACTGACCGCTTTTTCTTACTTCTTTTCCGGATACAGCACTACCTTCACATAATTATTCATATCAAAATATTTCTTCGCAGCATTCTGAATTGCGGCAGCATTTAAATTCTCCACAAGCTTTGGATAATTCAGGATCATCTCCGGATTTTCGTTGTTCGCATAATACGAGTAGAGATTGTTCAGCCAGAATCCGTTTTGTTTCAGATTTACTTCATACCCGCGCCGCTGGGTTTCGCGCACTTTTTCTATATACAATGGATCAAACGGTTTAAGTTTTGCGCTGTCGATTTGCTGCAAAGCGACCTTCACTAATTCGTCAACGCGTTCGGGATTGCAGCCCCATCGCACAGAAATGTTGTATTCCTGTCGTGGGTAGAGCGAAGGAGAACCGCCTGCGCCAACACCGTAGGTTCCGCCTTTGTCTTCTCGAAGTACCTCCCGCAATTTTATATTGAGCGCTTCGAGCATTGAATTGAAATCATATCTGTTTTGCTGAGACCATTCAAATGGCCCGGTGAATGTAAGATTGACAGAGCTTTTCGGTTCAATACCCTTCTTTACCTGTTTACTGATGACTCCTCTTGGCGGTTCGATGTTAAGATCTTTCCACATTTCTTTTCGGTTAAGAGAAGGCAGTGCGGCAAGATATTGCTCAACAAGCGGTTTTATAGAATCAACCTTAAAGCTACCGACAAAGAAGAAGATGAAATCGCTGAAATCAGCAAACCTGTCTTTGTAAAAGGAAAAAGCCCTGTCCAGATTCACTTCCTCCAATAATGGAGTTGTCAATGGGCGCATGCGTGGATGATAATTGGTTAATGTGACTTGCAATGTATCTGCAAATGCCGCTTCAGGACTCACGCTGCGATTTTGCAGCGATGCCTTATATCGCGTAATCAAGGATAAAAATGCAGTCGAGTCTTTGCGCGGAGAAGTTCCATAGAGGTACACGAGTTGAAAAAGTGTTTCGATATCTTGAGGTGATGCACTGCCGCCGAATCCTTCAGCGAGTGTGGAGATGGTGGGATAAACGGACACTATTTTACCTGAAAGTTTTTTTTGCAACGCGATAGGATCGAACGTACCAACACCTGAGGATCGTCCGACAATGACCGATGTAAATTCAGCGGAGAGGGAGTTCTTATCATCTACTAACGATGTACCGCCATTACTGTACGCGGAAAACAGAATCTCATCATTCTTGAAATCGGTGGGTTTAAGGACGACGCGCGCACCGTTTGAGAGTTTCCATTCTATGACACCGAGCGAAGAAATATTTTTTTCTTCCACGACTTTTCCCGGTGTGGGAAGATGGTCGACCAACGGTTCCGTGTTGACCTTATCAACGTATGGAGTGAGTTGCTCTGCACTTACTTCGTTCATGAGAGATAACACTTCGGCTTCCGTGGGAATTTTTACACTGTCCTTTTGAGGTGCAGAAACAGTGATAACGCGGTTACTCTCAGTCATCCTCTCCTGTGTTTGTTTATTGACTTCCTCAAGGGTTATGCCGGGAAGAAATTGTTTGTATAAGGCAAGCTCAACTTCGATGCCTGGGATTGGTTCATGCTGGAGGAAGTTTCTAATATATTCATCAATGAACGGCCGAGATTCGGTTTTATCCCGTTCTTTATAAGCCTTTTCTATGCCGCGTAACGATTGTGTCTTCTGCCGCTCAAGTTCAGTTGCAGTGAACCCGTGCTGCTTCACACGAAAAGCTTCAGTGAGCATCGCTTCAAGTCCATCAAGGATGGAGTTCTCTTTGACACCTGCAGCGAAGTAGAATGCTTGTTTTGGACCGATAAACCTTCCATCGTAGTTGTAGGCATAGATGAATGGCGGATTCGGTTTCTGGAGCAGTTCCCGATATCGTGCATTTAACATTGAGCTGGAAAGGTTGCTGATTATTTCCTTTCTGTAGTCCGCGGCTGTGCTTTGGCTGCTTGTATCGCGTTTAAATAGCACATCAACGGAAGCTCTGGTAAGTTCCGCATCAGTAGCGATAGATACTAATGTTTCTTTATTATCCGGCACAGGATATTGAATGCGCTCTCGTTCTTTCTCGGGATTTTTTAAATGTGAAAAATGTTCCTTGATGAGTTTTTCGATTTCTACTTTGTTGAAATCACCGACAGCAAGGACTGCCATCAGATCGGGTCGGTACCAATCCCGATAAAACTTACGGAGGGCATCGTGCGGACAAGATTCGAGAATCTCCTTTTTCCCAATAGTAATGCGGTCGGCGTAATGCGATTTGTAAAGCTCTGTAGGAAGATGCTTCATCGATACACGTTCTTCCGCACCCCGGCGCAATCGCCATTCCTCAATCACAACGCCACGTTCTTTATCAATTTCAGTGTCATCATACGAGACATCATGTCCCCATTCTTCAAGGATCTGAAATCCTTTCTTCATAACTTCAGGCGAGTCGGTTGGGACTTGCAGCATGTAGACCGTTTCGTCGAAGCTGGTATAGGCATTTAACTCCGGACCGAATCGAACACCGGATTTTTCCAGGAAGTTGATCAAGTCTTGTTTTGGAAAATTCTTTGTGCCGTTGAATGCCATATGTTCATCAAAGTGCGCCAGTCCTTGCTGGTCGTCGTCTTCGAGAATCGAACCGGCTTTGACGGCGAGTCGAAGCTCTGCGCGTTTCTCTGGTTTGTGGTTCTCACGGATGTAATACGTAAGTCCATTATCCAATTTCCCGACGAGAATTTTCGGATCAGGTGTAAGAACTTGCTCCAGTTTGAACGTTTGCTGTGCTTGAAATAGGAAGACGAAAACGATTGACATTCCGATTATGATAAATAAAACCTTTATGATTATTTTCATATGAGCCCTTTCAAAATATATGTACAACTTTGTTTATGTCGTTACTTGTTCCGATGCTCTGCGTCGGAACAAACTATGTATTACCAATCGGTAATCACTTCGATCGGTCCTTTAATGCCATTGTAATCTCTCGCGCTCGAGTACGTCCATTCCATTGGCTCTTCAATATACCCGGCACGTACAGGATTATAATGGATATATTCGATCTTCTGATGCATCATCATCTCGTTCTGTATTTCCTGTGGATGACTGCCTTCTTGCCATATTTGATATGTGCGATCATGTTTAAACTTCAGTTTGCATTCTGCAAGTATTTGTAAGATACGATTCTCATTCTGTGATTTGAGTGTGTCGATTATATTTCGCGCTGTAAAAGATTTAAATGAAGCTATTTCTTTTGAAAGCTGCTCGGATAATGCAATAAGGTGAAGGTGATTTGGCATGATGACATAGGCATAAATTTGAAAGCGATGATGTTTTGTAATGAAGTTAAGCGAATCCACGATCACTTTCCGTAAATCTTTATTGTCAAATAACTTTAGCCATTGCACAACGGTGCAGGTTAAAAAATATGGTTGTGATGTGTCAAATATGTTATATCTACTTCTTGCCATACTGCTGAATGGTTTTGTTCCGACGGGTGACCATCGGAACAAGGTTGCTGGAATAAATATCAATCTACAATGAATAACACCGCACCGTTCTTTGTGTATGAGCTATGCGGATAATTTTCATCTTCAACTTGATACGACATGCCTTTACGTAATTCGACTACTCGACCGTCTTTCAAGTTCGTAGTCATTTCACCTTCAAGACAGTACAAAATGTGTCCTTTTGCGCACCAATGATCGGCTTTGTAGTTCGCGGAGTATTCCACAACGCGCACGCGGATATCACCGCACTGGCGCACCTTCCAAAGTGCATACCCTGTTTTGCCTTCGTGCCGCTCGGATTTTACTCCTGACCAATCGGTTGTTTCAAATGGAATGTTTTTGATGATCACGATGTGCTCCCTTCATTTTACACACAACAGAAAGTACGGTGAATCGGAACAAGCTTCCTAAAAATTATTGAATCTTAAAGCATCTCATCGACATCGATCCGTTTTGGATGCCTTCGTGAACAAATTCAACCTGTTCATCCTCTTCTTGCAGAGCAGCACTGTAGAGGAGCGGCAGATAATGATCGTTCGTCGGCACGGCAAGTCGGCTGACAGGACTCAATTCTTTGTAGCGAACCAATTGCTCATGGTCTTTTCGAACAAGTGCGTCTTTGATATATTCATCGAACTCGATTGCCCACGGGAATGGCTTGGCATTCTCATCGAAATCGATCTGACGAAGATTATGGACGATATTTCCGCTGCCCAAAATGAGAACATTCTTTCTCCGAAGAAATGAAAGCTTTTTACCCAAAGCGTAATGTTCTCTTTCATTCTTCGTTACATCTAAACTCATTTCAAAGATTGGAATGTCTGCCTTGGGATACATATGCGTAAGCACAGCCCATGAGGCATGGTCGATTCCCCATTCTGCATCCAATTGGATGTTGTCGGACTTTAATTTTTGAGTGATGGACTCGGCAACTGCTCGCGCTCCGGGAGGATGGTACTTGACACCGTAGAGTTCATCAGGGAAGCCGTAAAAATCATAGATTTGTTTCGGTGTATCTGCAGAACAGACGAATGTTCCTTTGGTAAGCCAATGTGCAGATATGACAAGTATAGCATCAGGCTTTATAAGAGAAATCCCCAATTTCGTGAGAGATTTCGTATATTCGTTTTTATAGATAATGTTCATTGGTGAACCATGACCAATGAAGAGAACAGGAGTTTTGTAATCAGACATCTTCCTACCTTCAATCATTCGTTATTTCGGTGCATGTAACTCGAAATATTTTTGTATGACATCGCCTTGTTTGCCTATCAAATGCGGCGCTGTCTTCTTAAGAAGTTTCGTAAACGTAGCAATTTCTTCTTTTGATCCAGGATATCCAATATTCTGTTTTTTGGGCATGACATTGGAGTTGGCGATCATCTTACCTTTTCTATTGAGAAATACAACAAAAGGAAGTCCGGCATTGTTTCCTCCGAAATCGGATAATAACTTCTGACCGCCTGGGTTCTCATGAGTTTGAATCTTATCGCCACGTTCCTGCACGTCCAGCATGACGACGACATAATTTTTGTCGATCAGTGTCTTGATTTCCGGATCATTTAATGCTGCCTCTAATCGTTTACACCACTTGCACCATGTAGCGTGGAAGATGAGAAACACGTTCCTGTTGGATGATTGTGCATCGGTCACAGCGGCTTTAAGAATGATTTGCGCCGAATCCGGTTTGATGGTTTGCCCAAGCATGGAATAATCCATAACAAGCATGGGCATGATGAGAAAGAAAACAGTTTTTCGTATAATATATTTTCGTTTCATGATTAACTCACAAATAATCTTTTCGTTGAAAAATCCGCGTCGCTTGTCAGATTCACGCCAAGCTTTCGAAATCCTGCTTCGTCACCGGGAGTTGGTATATGTGTCATGTGAACTTCGCAGCCCCGGAGTTCCTTCAGTTTTTCAATTGCAGTTTTAGCGGCTGGATTGACCGTGGAGCTAATGCTGAGCGCGATGAGCGTTTCTTCCAAATCTAAACTCACCATTTTTCCTCGTAGCACATCCTTTTTAAAATGTGTTAGTGATTGAATGATGTCCGGTGGAAGCAGGTGAATAGAATCTGGAAATACAGCAAGCTGTTTTACTGCATTCAGCACGAGAGCGGAGGCTGCATGCATAAGAGTCGAATTTGTGCCGGTAACAATAGAACCGTCCGGCATTTCTATTGCAGCACCGCAGAACATACCGTTATTACCTTTGCCGCGCTGTTCTGCAGTAGCGGCAACTTGCCGGGCATCATTGACGACATTTCGATTTTCGGGTTTCACATTCAATTCATCTAATAAAAGT
Source organism: Ignavibacteriales bacterium (assembly GCA_026390575.1). Taxonomy (NCBI): domain Bacteria; kingdom Pseudomonadati; phylum Ignavibacteriota; class Ignavibacteria; order Ignavibacteriales; species Ignavibacteriales bacterium. Next base: position 118,168 of record JAPLFR010000007.1, on the reverse strand, counting down.
TCGACACGCTGAACTGTTTCTTTATCTGTAAAACCGATTGCATACTCACACGCATACCTAAAGTAACGGCGAATGACTTCCTGTATTGCCGCTGATTGAACAACGCTGTCATTCACAATACCAAATCCTGCACAATTTACTCCCATATCGGTTGGCGATTTATAGAACGAAGGCGCATTTGTAATCTTTTCGATAATGCGTTTCAACAGCGGAAATGCCTCCATATCACGATTATAGTTGATCGATTTCTTGTTGTATGCTTCAAGATGAAAAGAATCGATCATGTTGAAATCTCGAAGGTCAGCGGTAGCGGCTTCATACGCGGCGTTCACCGGATGCTTTAATGGAAGATTCCATATTGGAAAAGTTTCAAACTTTGCATATCCTGCGTGTACACCACGGCGGTATTCATGGTAAAATTGCGAAAGGCAGGTCGCTAACTTGCCGCTTCCCGGTCCTGGTCCGCTCACAATGACAATTGGTTTTGTCGTTTCTATGTAGGGATTAGCACCATATCCCTCATCGCTGACTATTGTATCGACATCTATGGGATATCCTTTTGTAGCTTTATGAGTATAGATTCGGATGCCGCGGCGTTCTAGTTTGTTTTTGAATAATGTTGCCGATGGTTGGTTGTCGTACCTCGTAATGACAACAGCAGTGACGTTCACGTCCCATTCACGCAAATCATCAATTAGTTTCATCGCATCAACATCATAAGTTATTCCGAAATCGGCGCGAATCTTTTTTCGTTCAATATCTCCGGCATAAATACACAGGATCACTTCAGACTGGTCGCCTAACTTTTGGAGAAGGCGCATCTTTACATTCGGGTCATATCCGGGCAAAACACGCGAGGCATGGTAATCGTACATCAACTTACCGCCAAATTCCAGATACAGCTTGTTATCGAACCTATGGACGCGTTCTAAGATCGCTTGACTTTGTTGAGCAAGATATTTCTCATTATCAAAACCTATGGCCTGAGACATGCATTCCTTTCAGGGAAGTGAACAGTATGTTTTCGTATTTAGGACTGATAATTCTTTGACGCATTTAAAGAGTGAGAATCTTGATTAAAATAGTAGAGAGATTTCACTTTATCTGCAAGAGCAGGGGGGTAAAGAAAAAGATTTCAGACATTAATGTTGGTGAATATAAGAAAGCACATCTTCGGAAATGGCAACTGCGTCATTCTTTGGTTCGCACAGGATGATCACGATCAGGTCATGAACATGCGTTACACAAAGGTGAGAGTTCTTCAGATCGATCATCGTCAGGTGTCCTGAAGACTCGTTGCATCCCGTGAATCGGCTGCCGGATCTCAATGCTCCAAGTGCATTGTTGTATCCTTCCTCAGCTTCTTTTTCGGAAGAATAGCGAAAGATAAAGCAACTATGTGTAGGATACTTCCCGAGAACACCTTCCTTCATTCCAAATATATTTTTAGTATCAAATGTATAGAGAGAAGAGAGACTGAGTATTCCCCTCAGATAGGTCGACTTTTTTAAATCTTTTGATGGAAGATATTCCAGAATTGCCGGCATTTTCCCCAGCGGACCTAATTTATCGTTCACTGTTGAAGCTATGGTTCTGATACCTACTGACGTTTCTTTGAGTGTATCATTACCAGATACAAATACAAGAAATCGATTTTTCCAGAACATGATGTGATAATCGTATTGCCTGCCCTCATTGCCAATTGCAACTGGTTTTCCTTGAGTACCTATGTTCAATGAAAATAAACCAGCAGCAGCGGCGGCATCGGTCATTTCATAAATCTCGAGTTTGATCGATCGTTCCTGCGGATTCTCATATTCAGCTGTCATGACCCGTTGAAAACCATACTCCAGATACATATCTGCCCCGCCATCAATGAGAGTATAAAGCTCTTCTCCGGTAAAGACACGGACAGAATCCACCGCATGCCATATTCCAAGTTCATTCGGATTGGGAAGATAAGAATGGATGTCCTGGCTCAAGCTTTGAAGAGATCCAGTATAAAGAAAGAGCGTACTTAAGGCGAGAATGTGCAGGGTATTTCTAACACTATTCATTCCTTAAACTTCCTTTATGGAGATCTTTGCTAAATTCATTTCACCCAACCCGTGTTGGTTTGCGAAGCGAATCATCGAGATATCAGCGGGTTTGAAATCGAGTAATGTTGAGCAATAGGCATCCACAGAAACGCAATTGGTGCCTGCAACGACTTTATTTGATTTTCTCAATTCACCCGGACCTGCCGGCCCGTTGGTAAGGACAAACTCCGATGCATCGACGATACAAAGATTGGGTGTTCGTACTAATTGGAGATCCGCGATGCACTGCGAAAGGAAATCAGGGGTGTCGTAATACCCTGTTCCGCCTCCGCCTTGATGAAAATATCCATTGGTTTGATGCGAACATGCACCCATGACATTCTTTAAGCTGCAGGTAAAATTTGTTCCCTGATGATTTTTAACGATGGGGATATTTACTAAAACGTCACAGTCCAGGAATATTTTAGAAATTTCTGCTTCTTTGAGTAATTTTCCATTTTTAATCGGTACTGTTTTCTTTTCGCTGTTCGACTGCACAAATTTTATTTCGTTTTTGTATTTATCGTAATTACTGCTTCTTTTCCAATATCCCAAGGATGCATTCTCGATTGAGTAAACCTTTCCAGCCCCTGCATCAATGCACATTTTCAGCACAGCGAGAGAGATAACCGGATTCGTGTATGTTCCCGGTTTATTCCAGGGAGAATTAATGAGAAGGCCGACACTGCTTCCTTTTGTAACGAACTTGCTCATTCCACCAAGCATTTCTACTGCTTTCATAGTACTGGCAAAATAATTCGTACCGTTGATCACAGAAAGATCGAGCTTGGAAGGAAGAGATTTTCCGAAAATACGAGAGGGAAGAGATAAAGAACCAGTCATTGCAGCAACACCGGCCGCTACGCTGCGTTTCATGAACTCACGACGATCAATACTGCTTTTCATGGAGAATCTCCTTTATGGCTTCTGTTCTATCCCATTCCTCGATTATGACAAAATTCTTATGAGGTATGTTTTATGAAGGAATGTCAAACAGGTTAAAGCTCCTTGATAGTCTGCCTCTTTAAATTCTTTTCACCAATTCCATGTTCACTTGCATATTGAATCATGAGAATATCTTCCGGCTGGAAACCGAGCAATGCAGCGCAATAGGCATCGACGGAAACGCAGTTAGGACCCGCGACAATTTTCTGCGCTCTTTTCAATTCACCAGGTCCATTCGGACCATTTGTCGTTATGAATTCTGTTGCATCCACAATACAGAGATCTGGTTTGCGAACGAGATGAACATCAGCAATACACTGTGAAAGGAACTCGATATTATTGTAATACTGAAAATACCTCAGCACGCCGCCTTTGCCCGAACCTTGATGGAAAAACCTGTTGGTCGAACTTGCACACGCTCCCATCATATTTTTCATACTTGCAGTGAATTTTGTCCCCTTGTGGTCTTTCACAATAGGCACGTTGATAAGAACATCACAGTCAACCAATCGCTTGGATATTTCAGCTTCCTTGAGAGATTTTCCTTTTTCGATCTTGATTGTGGTCTTATTGTTATCAGATTGTACACGGACAAGTTCATCCTTAAACGTAGGAAACAACCGGCTCCGTTTCCAATATTCCCGTGAAGCTCCTTCGATGGAATAAATTTGCTTTGCCCCTGCATCAAGGCACATCTTCAGTACGGCGAATGCAATATCAGGATTTGTATGTGCACCGAACGCGTCAAAGGGTGAGTTAATCAGCAACCCGACTGTGCTTCCTTTTCGAACATACGATTCCATCCCACCGAGCGTCTCAAGAGCCTTCCAAGTGTTTGTGTAATAATCTGTTCCATTGACCACGGATAAATCAATTTTGGCTTTGAGGGAATTTCCGAAAAGGATAGAAGGTAAGGAAACGGATCCTAAGGCGGCTCCGGCACTGACTGCTAGACTTTGTTTCATGAAGTTACGACGGTCGATATGGCTCTTCATAATCCGACCCCTTTTTTACATAAACCATTTATACTGACGGTAGACCGCGTCGCCAAATTCTTTCATAAAACGCATGTCATCTTCCGATAATGGACCTTTACGAACTGCATCAATGTTCTCTTGTAACTGTCTCTGATTCCATGGTGCAGTTAAGCAGACATGCACTTGAGGGTTTGAAAGGACAAAGCGATAGCACTCTCCAGCCGTCGGAATGCGGCCATTGTTAGGCCACTCTTTGGGCCTGCGAAGTAGATAACTCCATCGCGTCGCAGTATAACTAATGATTCCAGGATTATAGTGAGAAAGATTTGGAAAAATATCCTGTTCAGCTCCCCGGTGCGCAGCATTATAGCGAATCATGAATACATCGAGCGCCCCTTGAGCTGCAAGTGAACCGGCATAAGTGCGGTCATGGCATGACATGCCGATAGCGTGAATCTTTCCTTCTTCACGGAGTCGGACCAACTCCTCTCGCGCTTTTTCCGGGAACTCCTTCTTTCTTGTAACACCAAGAAAGAGAAATGCATCGATATAGTCGGTGCGGAATTGACGCAAGCGCCGCTCCAAGGTTTTCCGTAGATTCTGATATCCGAACATGTAGTTGTATGCGCCCGTGGCAAGGACGAACTTCTGACGATTCGATTTTATAACATCGCGCAGAACTGAAAACATTTGCCGATCGAAACCAAAGCCGAAGAAAAAATTCATACCTTCGTCAATAGCTTTATACACGGTTTTCTTTCCCGGCCAGTAGGTTGTAGAAAGGCCGAGTGGAAAAACCTTTTGTCCGGTAGAACCAAGAATTCTTTCTATCGCGGTATCCATGATGAAGAACTTATTCTTATTGAAGCTTCCGTAGTTCCAATGGAATTCCGGTAAGCTTTTCAATCGGTAATGGCCAGTAACCATATCGCTCCAGCCATTTCATAATCTCTTGCGGACTTTTCCCGAGATACTTCAATTCATAAGCGGCATACAGCCAAGCAGTGCGCCCTCCCGATTTGCAATGGAGAAGTATTTTCCCTGTATCGGCTTGCATGACTTTCGCAAATGCTTCCAGGGTTTCAGGCACATAAGGATACTTCTCGCCACCAATGGGTACTTGGGCATAATGCATTCCTGCATGTATGACGACAGAGTCTTCTGCAAAAGGGACTTGAGTTTTGTCGCTCATTTCTTCTGGTGACCGGACATTGAAGACACACGTTATTCCTTTTCCAGGTAATGAACGAATTTCTGCTTCGCTTGGTTGAGCAGTGATAAACACCCTATCGCGCACCACTGCCCGATCTAGTGCAGACGAGGGTGGCGAAAGAGGGGATGAGATGTTTTTGATTGCATTTCCGGAAGAACAACCCGGATGAATAAGTACAAGGAATGCACATACGAGCAATGCTTTTACATAAGCATACATCTTGCACCTCCTTATCGAAGAAATAGAATATGCTATTCTTTCCTTATTTTGTATCGAGTATCAACGGCAAACCATCTTTACCGGCGCCGATGACGATAACCTTCGCATTTGGCGATTGAGCGATCTTCTCAGTTGCTTCGATGCCTTTCCACCTCAGCAACTGATCGCTGATACCACGCGCCACGATGGCCTGAAAGTCTGAAATACCCTGCGCTTCAATCCGTTTGCGGTTGGCTTCCTGTGTCTCCTTCGTCAACACAAATTGCATTCGTTGACTTTCCTGGTCAGCGCGCTGCTTTGTTTCGATTGCTTCTGTCAATTGCGGCGGCAGGCCAACGTTGCGCAATGGTGTTGCTTCGATAATGATTCCTCGTTTGATGACGGTAGCTCCGAGTTCATTCTGTATTCCGATTGCGAGTTGTTCACGTTCTGTTGAATATAATGCACTGGCTTGAAAACTTGCCGTTATAGCGCGGCTGATAGCACGGAACTGAGGAACGAGAACGATGTCCTCGTAGTCGCCGCCAAGAATGGTTTTATACACTTGTGCCGCAGAATCCGGATTGAGCCGGTAAATTGCACTGATTTCTAATCCAATCGACAATCCTTCACGCGAGAGTACCTGCATTGTCTCTTTGTGCTCCTTCGTTTGAATTGAGAATTTCACAACATTTGCCAATGGATTAACTGGTTGAATACCTGCCGTTAATGGTTTGTCAGAAACAACACCGAAGAAATCGACTACGCCGACGTGTCCGGCAGGAATTTGTGTAAAGCATTGAGTGAGAGCGATCAATGCAAAAACGAGTGCTGTGACCCCGGCGACAGATGCTGTTGTTTTAAAAATGGGATTGTTTTCGTTGTGCACTTTTTTGCGTGCATTGACCCAAACAACGATAGCTCCGATGGCGATAACGAGACTGAGAAGAAATAACATAAGGCCTCCTTGTAAGTACGTGATGGATATCGACTAATTCGTAAATGATTTATTGTCTGTAATGGCAGCCAACGCTTGTTTTATTTTCCCAAGCGGAGATTGTCACAATAATGGCAGCGCGTACAGCATTGCGCAAGCCGATAATATCGTCCGTCAGTTTTACAGCTCGGTAGAACCGTTCGATTTCGGTTTCGAGATGGCGCAGTTCACGCATAGCGCGCAGCAGACGTTCGGTTGTCCGTATCAATCCTGTATAATTCCACATGATGTTTTTTATGACGCTCATATCCTGATTAATAAGTGCAGAGTCGGGAATTTCTGTCCCGGTTTCGCGCCATGGTGGAATATTATCTGCAACCGGCTGAGGATGTTCTTTTATTGTAACAAGAAAATTTTCTGCTGCTTTATATCCCCACACAACACCCTCCAGTAAGGAGGTACTTGCAAGCCGGTTAGCGCCATGAAGTCCTGTGCATGCTACTTCGCCGACTGCATAGAGGTGGTTGAGTGTTGTCCGTCCCCATAGATCCGCCCATACGCCGCCGCAAAAATAATGCGCCGCAGGGACAATAGGTATTGGTTCACGCGTCATATCAATACCGTATTGAGAACAGTTTAGGTAGATGGACGGAAAGTGACTTCGGATGTTTTCTGCGGGCATGTAAGATGCGATATCAAGGAATACATTCGACGCGTCGCTGGTCAACATCTCCTGATGAATACCGCGGGCAACGACATCGCGCGGTGCTAAGTCTTTCCATTCAGGATCGTACTTCTGCATAAATTGTTTACCGGTCGAGTCGATCAAGCGTGCACCTGCGCCGCGTACTGCCTCGGAAATTAAAAAGAAAGGTGCATTTTGATGATAGAACGCTGTTGGATGAAATTGCACGAATTCGCAATTCAGCACTCGTGCACCGGCACGATAGGCAATTGATAATCCGTCACCGCGCGCACCGGCAGGATTTGTTGTTCGAAGAAATATTTGCCCCAATCCTCCAGTAGCAAGAATGGTTGCGCGCGCCAGCACTCGCTGTACTTGTCCTGATTCCTGATCGAGAAGAAATGCCCCATTGCAGGAAAGTGGATCGTACACAGAAAGCCGGTTTTTTGAATGGTGAGCGGGAGTCAGCAAATCAACTGCCGTTCTTCCGGTGAGCAGCGTAATGTTAGAGTTCGACTTGAGCGCGCGTATAAGATGTTGCTCAATCAGGCTTCCGGTAGAATCTGCCGCATGAAGAATGCGCGCAACTGTGTGGCCGCCTTCAAGGACAAGCGAAAGCTCTCCTGTAGGAGTTCGATCAAATGGGATCGCAAGCTTTTCTAAAAGGAGAGACCGAACAAGTTTTGGAGCTTCCTTTGCAAGAAGTTCAACCGCTTGCGGATTGCAATACCCTGCGCCGGCATGCAATATATCTTTCGTAAGAAGTTCCGGTGAATCGCCTTCGCCTTCATAGACAATGCCGCCCTGCGCATAGAAGGTGTTTGATTCTTCCGGATTCGATGCGCGTGTAGCCACGACTACATGGATTCCGGCATCAGCAAGCTGCAGTGCCGCGATACTGCCGGCAACACCACTGCCGATGACTAAGACATCCGTTTCAATGCATTCTTTCATAATGTGATTCAATAACAATACTTAAATTTCAAATCCAAAACAAATTTTAATTTCGGTATTCGGTGATATCAATCAGATGCTTTAGGAATAATACTCAGCATTTTCTCCACAGCACGATACGCGCGCACACGAATTTCTTCCGGCACTTCGACCACATACTGAGTTTTCCGGAGTGCCTCCAATGTGTCTTCCAATGTAATTTCATTCATGTGCGGACACCGAACACTGCACAGACGCAGCATATTCTTTTCCGGATTAGCCGCCATAATATTATCGCCCATGGAACATTCCGTTAATAAGAGATACCGCGGGGCATTGGTGCGTTGGACATAGCGAATCATTTGTGTCGTACTACCGGAATAATCCGATGCGGTCACAACTTCCGGACTGCACTCGGGATGCGACAGAATAACTACATCAGGAAACTGTTTTCGCACATCCTGAATATCTTCCACGGTGAATTTTTCATGCACTTCGCACCGTGCTTTCCAGCCGATGATAGGTTTATTGAGAAGTGTCTCGTTTGTGGGATCACCACCTGTGAGAGTCGGGAAAATAATATGACGTCCTGTTTCGCGTGCAACATTGCGGGCAAGATATTCATCCGGCAGGAAAATAACCGTCTCACTCTTTAGCGATTGAACCACCGCAACGGCATTGCTCGAGGTACAGCAAATATCCGATTCTGCTTTTACCTCTGCACTCGTGTTCACGTACGTGACAACCGGAACACCGGGGAATTGAGCTTTCAACTGGCGGACATCTTCTGCTGTAATTCCATCTGCAAGTGAACAACCAGCTTTCTTTGCCGGTATCAGGACCGTTTTCTTAGGCGACAAAATTTTTGCGGTCTCTGCCATAAAGCGAACGCCGCAGAAAACGATAATATCTTTTTCAGTCGTACTGGCGATGCGGCTGAGTTCCAGCGAGTCTCCGACATAATCTGGAATCGAATGAAAAAGCGCCGGTTCCATGTAGTTGTGACCGAGAATAACAGCGTTGCGTTCGACTTTAAGCTTATTGATTTCGAATGCAAGCCCCGCCTTCAAGCGCAGCTCGACATCCGGCACAACGTCGTGCAGTTTTATTTTTAGATCTTGATAAATTGATTCGACTGACATTGTATCTATTTCTTTACTGATTCAATGAGAAAACTAATATCTAATGCTCGCACCGAATGAGTCAACTTGCCGACGGAAATAATGTCTACACCGGTTGCGGCAATGGCGCGAATACTATCCAGTGACACGTTGCCGGATGCTTCTAGCACTGTCATTCTATTCGTGATACGAACTGATTCGTGCAGCTTATCTAAGCTCATATTATCTAACAGAATTCTATCCACATGAAGTTTCAGGGCTTCGTGTAATTCATCCAGATTGCGTACTTCGACTTCGATGGGACGTTTCTTTTTGTCCATTGCGCGGACACGGGCAACTGCCTGTGTAATTCCGCCTGATGCTGCAATGTGGTTCTCTTTAATAAGTACCATATCATAGAGGCCGAACCGATGATTCTGTCCGCCGCCGATACGCACTGCCATCTTATCCAACAATCGCAAACCGGGAGCCGTTTTTCGCGTGTCAACAATAATTGCTTTCGTACTTCTAACGGCATCCACATACATACGAGTTGTTGTAGCAATACCGGACATCCGCTGAAAGAAGTTAAGCGCTGTTCGTTCCGCAATCAGCAATGCGCGTCCATTGCCGAGTACGGTCGCAAGAACAGTGCCTTTAGAAACATAATTGCCATCGGAGACGTGCGCCGTAAATTTTATTCGTGGATCAAGATATTTTAACGTCTCGCGCACAACTTCGAGTCCGGCAATTATCCCGGATTCTTTTGCGATAAACGTTCCTTTGAGTACTGATCGTACGGGCACTGTGCTGAGTGTGGTAATATCGCCGTCGCCTAAATCTTCTTCGAGCGCACGGTGAATGATCACATGGATGCTTTGCAGTTCGTTTTTGTTCATACTGAAATATACAAAAGGATTGGGAGAAGTGAGAGACTTTTGCGAAACTCGACTTAGTTCTTCCGGAAAATCACGATACGGTTGGAATTTGTGCCTTTTTCATTATTATCAACACCCCAGATGTTAGATGTCTTTGTGAAGTACTGTTCGTTGATAATAATGCCGACACATGAAAATCCCGCTTTGATTCCGAGAGGCACTACGTGTTCATCTAACTTGATTACCTTATTTCGTACTTCTCCAACTTCAAACGCTACAAATCCGCGCGGCTTGGTAATCCGATGCAGTTCGCGAAAGACCCCAAACATAATTGCCGACCATTCTTCTAACGACCGTGACATTGTTATTGTCTTGGCGGCATCTGCTGCATCGAGACTGTTGAACCAGCATCTTAGCCAATTGTCCTGGACATAGTCAACAACGTCAAGAAATGGAGGCGAGGTAACAGTAAGCTGAATAGTGTTACTGGCAATTGCTTTAGTTTCGCGCGCATCGCATGTGAGAAATCGTGCAGTTTCTCCGGCGCGTTGTAGATTTTCGCGGTCGATCGGTGTGACACCGCTAAGAAGCGTTTTTGATTTTTTAAAAATGATAACGCGTGTGTCGCGATGTTCGGGTTCCTGCTGCATCTTGACATTGATCTTCCGCTGGCTCTCTGCGCTTACTGCTTGATTCGGAGGCAACGTATAAACGGAGAAGAACCCTTTCGAATGTCCGGTCAACCGATTGGTGGCGACCATACGAATCCATCGGTCAATGTTATCTTCTGTACCGCTCGCACGACGTTCGTCAAGATACTCTTTCAGTGAAACAATTTCCATTTCTGTCTTTGGATGATAGAACATCGAAAGATCTATATCAGCTTCCGCTTTTTCTTTGATAGGAATACTATCCAAGCGTTTCATCAATTCTTCAAGCAGAGGAGGGAAGAAGCGCGGTTTGCTCAGAAGTGTGCTGAGAGGGTTTGCATCGTTCGCAATAACTTTTCTATTGAGCAATCCCGTTTCCAATGCTGTGGTGCCGCGCCCGCTGAACGGATCGTACACCGTGTCGCCTTCATTTGTTAAATATTCGATGAAGAATCGCGGAAGCTGCGGTTTGAAGCATGCGCGATACGAAACCTCGTGCAGAGACAATGCTTGCCGTTGCTGTGATGTCCAGAACTCACCCACGAAGCGTGGAATGGATTGTCCCGCAACGTCGATATCTTCCACTGTCGTGAGTCGATAGCGGACTTCATCCAATAACCTATCAAGGTACGGGCGTTCCTCTTTTGGTATTTTTGATTTTACAGGTGACATTTATATGAGTCCCGAAGGCAAACGAGGTGATGCAAGGAGGCGCGTAAATTCTTCCCACCGCTTTGCAGGATTCTTTTCTGTGCCGCCGCGTCGTTCGATGTACTGCCGTACGAGATCCAAACCGAGATTGTAGTTGATGACATAACTGCGGTATTGATCGAAAAAACGTGTCCGCTGCTGCGCGCGCTCCGGCGACATAAGCGCATAGTGAACGAGCCATTGAGCGGCATCATCGCGCGAGATTTCTCCGTTGAGATAACGGCGCGCGGCTTCGTTTCCGGCATAACTGAGTTTTGCGGCGAGCTCCTGTACTTTGGAATATTTTTCCGCCTGACTTTTATCTAATCCCGCAAGCGGGAAAAGTTTATCACGCTCAAATTCCATCCGTTCTTTTCCCGGGAACGCAACTTCAATACCAAAATTAGCAGTTCCTTCCGCAATCAGCGACTGCGAACTGAAGAGAGGATATACTGTGAACTCCACCCATCCTAATTTGCGCGCGAATGCTGTCTCTAATAAACAATTATATACATGATGCCCCGGATATCCTTCGTGCGCGGCAAGATCGATGGCGCGTTCCATAAAAATCGGTAAGTCTGTGTTGATCTGAATCAGACTTTCATTATTCCCTTTATACCAATTGTAACCGCTCCACGCTTTGTTGTGTACGTATTCCAACCGGAAGGTTTCGTTCTCCGGCAGGATGATATACTTCTTTGTGCGCTGGCGGCATTCAAAAATTGCGGCGTTAAATACTTTGTCTAACTTGTCCGGAGTAATAGTGAATTGTCTGCGATAATTTTCGACGCGATCAGGAATCGGTCCATTGCCCGGTACAATCGATTCTAATTCTGCTACAAGTTTTTTGAAATATTCTTCCGCAAATACCGGTGGTTCAACATCGTAGTACGCTTTTGCTTCTTCATCGAATGAGAATTTCTTCCCGCCTAACACTTCAACGCGGGCAATGAGCGACGAGAACTGCTTTCGGAGATAGTGGTGCCGCAATTGAAGAATATCTTCTGCACGTTTGCTCTGGAGTTCATCTAATTTTGTTTTTAACGGAATCGCTGTTTGCAGAATCGTATCTAACGAATGCTTCTCAGCTTTTGCTTCTTCTTGCCATTCTGGCGGCCCGTAGTATGCATCTACATAGTCCGCATCGTGTTGACCAACGGCGAGCACGAGCTTTACATATGGTTCGGCAATAGCGTTGAGAGCAGCTGACAGTTCGGAGGAGGTCATTATTTTTTCTTCTCTGAATTTATTGCCGAATTTGATTTCGTCCTATGTGCTCTACCCTCGAGATATTTAGAGAAAGTATACGGTTTTGCGGGGGGAGCAATCTCGAATGTAATAAACAGCGAATCGTCTGCAAGCGAAGTGTACGTTAATCGAAATTGCGGTACTGCCGGCAAAGAATCACTGATAAAGGTTATTGATTTTCCATTGTCAGAGATGTTCGTAGTGTATTGGATAGTATGGCCTTCGTTGTCAAAGTATATTGCATGTACCGAATGTCCGGGTGCTTGGTAAATCACCATGAGATCGTTGTGAGAAAAAGCGGCATGTGTTTTTGTTTCGGGATAGTCGGATTGGTTATGACGTATGAGAATATGATCTTGAAGATCAAGTGAGAAGGTGAAGATGCCGTTCCCTTGGCCTGGATCGCCGCTGCCTTCACCGATCCATTCCCCTAGAAGAAATTGAAAAGTAGACCAATCTGGTTTTGAAGAAGATTGTTGTGCTTGTGCCTGAACGCAAAAAAAACCTATTGCAATGATCAAAATCCGGATGGAGGTCATACGCTGGCACTGATGCAAAGAAAGATTGCAGGAATGAGGAACCATTGTAATCTTAATTCTTTCTTCCGATACAACTGGAGTTTTTATTGTTATGACTTTTATACAAAGTGCAATAGACTGCGAGATCTCGTCTGCAAGCGCCGCTCGTATCGGGTTGAGTGAACTCTGCATGTGGACAGGAGAAATCACAGAAGAGAGGAATACTATCCTTCGTGCGCTTTCCTACCGCTGTCGTTTTGCTTGCCTTCATTCGGTTTATCACCGGATTCTTCGTGCATCTTAACGAACTTTGCAGGAATCCTTGAACCAATGTCCATCATCGGTTTCATCTCTTTCAGCCAGATGTCGCCTTTATAATAGACGCGCTCGAGGAATAAACCCGATGGCGGGGCTGTCAGTTTTGCCGGTTCTTCAGATTTGGCATGGAGAAATTTCTTAACGTCATTCAAGGGCATTTTCCTGCGGCCGACTTCTGCCAGCACGCCGATAATCTGCCGGACCATTTTCCAGATGAAATGCGATCCAACGATACGAATGAGAATCAAATCTCCTGCTTGTTGAACATCAATCGAATTGATATGCACCTTTGTGGATTTTTCTTCAGGATCATCGGCAGTGAAGGATTGATAATCTTTGAGTCCGATAAACATCTCTGCTGTTTCACGCATTTTCACGATGTCGAGCGGATCTTTAATCCACCAGACAAACCGCTTGCCGAACGCTGTCCGCCGCCGGGAAATCTGGTAGAGATAGCTTCGCGCCATTGCATCGTGCCGTGCATGAAATTCATCGGCAGCTTTTTCAACTTCGATAATGTTGATGTCAGCAGGGAGTTCGTCGTTTAATTTCATCCGGATGATTTCCGGTGCGAGTACTGTTTTGATGTCGAGATGCGCTACCTGCTGCAACGCGTGGACTCCGGCGTCTGTGCGGCCTGAGCCGTAGAACTCAAATCCATGAGTGCCGAAAACTTTGCCAATTGCATTATTGAATTCGCCCTGCACGGTGCGCGCGTTTTTTTGCACCTGCCAGCCGCTGAAACGAGTGCCTTCGTATTCGATTGTAAGCTTGAATCGTGCCATAATATATTAAGATACGGATTTCTTACCTCCGACGCACCTTAAAGGTGCGTCGGAGGTAGGTCTTTCCTTGTCGTGGTGAGGGATTTGAATCAACCACTTGCGGATTAGTAATACGAAATATATTTTTCGGTAATGTTATGATAAATAATAGTGTAGACATTTAAAGATTTAAATATTTTTTACCCATTCAGATGTTGCAGTTTGTTCTTTTTGTATGTTATCAATATATAACTCAATATACTTTCTAACTTCGTTACGTGCTATATATTTTGTTTCAAATAAATTATCAACGAGTCTTGACACTTGCGCAGTCGATAATTTCAATTCTTTTGCAATATCATCTCTACTCGAATTACTATTTAACATCTTGTAAATGTTCTGAAATGCCTCAATTCCACCGTGATTGGATAGAAAATGTTGAAGACTTTTGACTCTTTGAGCAACTATTTTTGCACCTATCCTTGATTTATTGTCTTGTTTGATTTTCATTATGGTTTCCTTCATAAGGTCAGAATTACTTTTTTCGTTTCGCATTATTCTTATTTTCTCAAGACCTCCAAATCGTCTTACTAAATGTTCGTACAAATTTGGGTAGATATTATCTAAATCTTTAGACTTAGGGATATCTTTAATCTTCCTCTTTACAATTTCGTACTTTTTGATAATGCTATCATCAGAATATTTTCTTGGCCCACCCGATCTAAACAATTTAGTACTTTCGCCTATTTCCTTTAGAAAATTATTCCAAGTTCCCCATTTATGTATATAAACATTTTCAGTGTATTTACCATATTTTGTAATTTCATGTGCAGAAAGTTTTCTGCCCATTCTATTCCGTATTTTTAAATACTCTTGGATTAATACCTTTTTTGTCGGATTTCGTTTTTGATGTTGTCTATCAAGTCTTGGAACATTTATTGGATTGTCCCCCATGTATATTATAAATTCATTCCAACTTCCAAATATTTCTCTAACCCTAGTAGTAGCAATATTTGTATTCCTAGAAAACTCGGTATTCGTAGGTTGCTTTCCAAGTATTCTTTTTGCTTCAATGTACTTAAGTATGATCCATAATTTATTGTCTTTGAGTATTTTAGGCGGGATATATTCTAATTCTATTATGTTGTCACCAACATATAGATGATCAAAAGTGTCGATCTCCTCATTGGTTATGTTCTCTGCAATTCTTAAAAAATTATACCAATTACCAAACACGTTATTAATATCGTCGAGTTTGCATTTGGAATAATTAATATACTCTACAACTGTTGGAGATCGTTTTAGTTTATTTATTAATTTGAAGAAAATATTTAAGTAGTCTGATCGCTTCAATGTATTAACATATTACGTTGTCTTATAATTAGCATTTAGCTCACCTTGCACTGTAAAGACGTTTGTTCCTGCAAACCGCTTTAACGAACGCCGTATAATACTAAGATATTGCTTTCTCTTACAGGAAGCTAAAGGGTCTGCAACTCCGACGCACCTTGAATGTGCATCGGAGTTAATCAATCAAAAAGGTAAGAATTTAATCCACCTTTGACCTTAGATGGTACGAATTCTTTAACGAAAGTTTCGTATTCCTTTGCAGAATAAAAGATGTTCTCAATAAAATCCTTATCTATATATGTGTTCTCTTTCACTCCTATCCAATTGCAATAATCAGAGAACGGCCATTCTTCAGGAGACTTGACAAGTCCAGCATCGACAGGATTTCGATGGATGTATCTACAAAGATGAATCAAATACTCTTGCTTATTGATATGTTTGGCCTGAAAAGGACCTTCAAAAAGTGTCCCACTTCTTTTATACCGCTTGTTGAAAGCTTTACTGTAACTATTGAAAATGCTCTGGATGAAGTAACCAATTGAGATTTCGCTATCTTGTCGAAGGATGAAATGATAGTGATTAGGCATTAAACAATATGCTATAGACGTTACTTGGAACTGCGGCAGTTTCTTTTGAAAAAGTCGAAGCAGATAAGAATAATTCTCTGATTCTCGGAAGATGTTATCTCGTCCGCATCCTCGATTGTAGATGTGATAGTACTCTCCTTGAGTGAACTTTACTGATCTTTGTGCCATTGGAAGTCCCCCCTGGAACGATTATATCTCCGACGCACTTTTGAAGTGCGTCGGAGATTATCCTCCACCTACATGAATCACATCATCTCCAAATTTTTTACGGATTCTATCGACAACTTTGAGAATATTTTGCTTCTTTTTTTCAGAAGGGAAGAGGGATAATTCCATCTGGTCTTCCTCGTCGAAATTAGTAAGTCGTACTCCAATCAGCCGGATCGGGAGATTGCGTGTATAAGCGGAATGAAGAAGCGAGCGTGCAGTATGCGCTACAATCGTGTCGTCATTCGTTGGTTCTATGCTTTCTGCATGTGTGATAGTCTTAAAATCAGAATATCGAAGCTTTAAAGTTACTGTACGTGTTTTCCATCCATGTTCGCGGAGCTGTTGACATACATCTTCTGTCAATGCAAAAATAATTTTCTCTAGTTCTTTTTTGTCGGCAATGTCTTTGGCGAATGTCTCTTCGCGCGAGATGCTTTTCGCGTCCCAATCTTCGCCGATCACATCAGAACCAAGTCCGCATGCTACTTGGTATATCCATAACCCATGCTTGCCAAGAATGTCCAGGATTTCCTTCTTCGTCCTTTGTTGGACATCGGAAACTTTATAAAATCCTTTTTCCCGCAAATATTCTTCTGTTTTCTTGCCGACACCGGGAATGACGCCAATGTCGAGAGGTGCAAGATATGCGGCTTCTGTTCCGTGAGGAACGAAAATAATACCGGCGGGTTTCACCTGATTCACTGCAATCTTTGCGATTGTTTTGTTGGAGGCAAGTCCAATGGTACAGGGAAGCTTGAATTCATCAGACACAAGTTTCTGAATTGTCTTCATAAAACCGGGTAGATCGTTATGGTAGAGATTCTCACATCCTGTAAAATCCATATTCATTTCATCGATGGAGGCGCGCTCGACAATAGGTGCGAGCTCGCACATCCGTTCGAAAAGTTTCTTGGAGATACGTCCATATTCGCCGTGACTTCCATGCACAACGATCAGGTCGGGACAAAGCCGCTGCGCTCGTGCCGTGGGCATGGCGGAATGAATGCCAAACTTTCTCGCTTCGTACGAAGCTGATGCGACGACACCTCGCCCGGCTGTGCTGCCGCCGACGATCACCGGTTTGCCGATGAGGTCCGGATTCTTTATTCGTTCGACAGAGACAAAGAAACAATCGAGATCGAGGTGGGCAATATATTTCTTGTGCGTCATGAGAAGATTCTCTTGATGAAGGTACGCAAAGATTTACTTTAGCAAAAGGATAAGCTGCCGGAATAATCAGGCGCATGGTACAAATGATAAGGGCAGAATTTTTTACTATTTCATGATAAGCATTTTTCTCGCCGAGTAAAATCCATCGCATGATAAGCGATAATAATAGACACCCGAACAATATCGTGATGCGTCGAAATTCACAGAGTGTTCACCGGCAGCTTTCTCTTCATCGATCAAGGTAGCAATCTTCTGCCCAAGCAGATCACAGACTGTTAAGGTAACACGCGCATTTTTGTTGATGCGGTACACTATTCGTGTCGTTGGATTAAAGGGATTAGGATAATTTTGTTCTAATAGGAATGATTCTGGTTTGTTCTGCATCTTCTGAACGGGGGTCGCATCATTTTTGGTATCATACTTTATTACTCTGTTGATGTACGAGCCACTGTTATTGACTCCTCCGACGGCATAAATAATTCCGCCCGTCTCGACAACTGCGTTATACCATTGAGATATGTCAGGAAGGGAGAGCTGACTATTTGTTGCCGGGTCGTATTTAATGACTTTATTCGAAAACGTCATTCCCGAAACGAGATGGCCGCCTATCATATATAATTGGTTGTTGCAGACTACTTTACTAAAATCCATTATCGGGGACAGCATTTGTGTTTTTTCCACCCATGTACCGGTTGCCGGATCATACTCCCCTATCAACGCTTTCGTAAATGCGCCTGTTGAGATTACATCCGATGATAACGTGTAAATCTTTCCATTCATGACCACCGCCTGGCATTGACCGTCGAAGCCGTTCGTAAACGTTGCCCTCTGTGTCCAAGAGTCTGATGCTATATCATATTCCTCAATAGTGTTCTCACCCGACAGCGGGATACCGTTATTCCCGCCGATCGCATAAATTTTATTATTCACTGTCACCGCATCAGACCACGATCTGTGTTTCAGCATGCTTGCTTTGGTTGTCCACGTGTCGCTCTCCGGAGAATATTCGTAGAGCTGATTACTTGTACTGTCTTTGCGCGTGCCGTTTATCATTGTTTTATTACTGCCGCCCAGAACATATATTTTACCCTGCACTGTTACGAGTCCAAAGACATACAATGATTTTGGGATGCTGCTTTTTGTCTGCCAATTGCCGGTTGCAATGTCATACGACTCAACGTCAGCCATCGTAATACTTGTTGCGTATGTATTATTCGTCACGCCCCCGATCGCATAAATTTTCCCGTTTAATTCTATCAAGCTCGAAAGGGTCCGAAGAGTGTTCATTGTTCCTTTCTTTATCCAGATATTAGTTGAAGGGTCATATTCGTACATCGACGAAGGTTCAGTCAGGTTCCCTCTGTAAAAATTATTTCCTCTCACTGCATAAATTTTCCCGTTTACCGCGAGTGCTGAAGGCGCCATTGCTTCCGGCAACGAACCGCATTGCTGCCATGATTGTCCAATCAATGCCGTAACCGCGAGAACATTTGCGATAAGAGTGAGCAGGGTTAATCGGATTACTGTTATTTCTTTCATATGTACTCCAAGTTTTTTGAATAGTATGAGGTAACAATGCTTATTTCGTAATACAAGGGATCAACTTCTTGTAACATCAGCATTTCCCGCTTTGTCGAGAATTAATATATTATGGAAGAGAGAAAAATTCGACCGAATGTATAAATGAGGACAAAATATACGGAGAACGAAAAACAGCTCGATGGGAAAATATGAGTGGTACCTATGCAGCTTTCTGCTTTTTATACTCTTTGGGAGTCGTACCCACATGCCGTTTAAATGCAGCGTTGAACGAAGATTTTGAATAAAATCCAACAGTATAGGCAATTTCCAGTATAGTCATTTTACTTTCAGAGAGCTTGGACAAGTACTGTTTACTTTCTTCAATGCGGTACCGGTTTATAAAATCCGGGAAATTCAGATTAAATGTCTCATTGATAATCTGGGAGAGGTAGGGAACTGGAATCGACAGTTTTTTTGCCAGCGCTGGAAGCGTACACGCAGGTTCTAAATACGGTTTGTCTTTCTCCATCGCGTTAAGAAGTTTGCGCTTGTAGGGCTCCCTGTCTGCATCCTTCAGTACCGATTTTTCATATCGAACGATAAAGGAAAATAATTCCGGTTTTAAAAGAGCAATCAAGGCCGTTGTATTGAAGAAAACAAAAATAAAAGTCATATGAACAAAACGGGTGAACAGGAACAATTCTTTCCATTCCCACAGAACACTGAGCGAAACAAAAATTCTGGTCCCCAGAATAATAATGTAGGCGAAGAACAGGAACCGAAGCCATGCAAGTCGTATGTCGTCAACCGGGGAGAAAGGGGATTTAATTCTTGACCGAGCTGTAAACATTGAAACACAAATATAGATGGCAAGATGAAAAATGACAACTTTTTGATCTACGAAAAAGAACCATTTCAATTCGATAAGATTATAAAAGAGTGCACCCGCTATCGCCGCTGTAGCAAGACATGGGATAAAATGCACCATATCTTTAACCCGGAATCGGAACATTCCGTCAATGGTGGATCGGGTATAAAAATAGAGGAGCGGGCCAAAGCAATAATTCAATTCAAAGAGCAGCCAGATCGCGGGATACATTTTAATAATTTCGAGCCCTTGTTCGGTGCTCACGATCAGGAGAAAGATCAAATAGAATCCGTAAAGACCTAACAACGTACCAAGGATGCGGTTGCTTGACCGCATTCCTTTTTTATTCATGAAGAAAAACAAAGACATGAGAAATGCCTGAAATATCGCGATGCTGTAGATAAACGTAGAGAAGGTAAGTTTCATATATGATACATCAGTTGCATGTTCACACGCTCGTTGATCATTTCGCTGAACAGGTATATTCTATGAATGAGAATACCGCCGACTATTTCGGGAGGGCGAGGTAGCGTTTAATTTTCTGCGTTGTCGTTTTCTCGAATTCCACCTCACGGATTGTAAATTTTTTGATCTGCTTGAAACTGGTCAGCTCGGCGTTTGCCCTTTTTACTTCATCTGCGATTACATCATTGATAAGTTCCGGGGTGATTGGTACTCTGCGGGCTTCCGATAACTCTATGAACGCTTCTGCATCTACAACAATTTGAGCTGAAATAATTTCATCTAATTTAGGATCATCTTCGCCGTATACAAGACACTCCAGAATGTAGGGACTGCGCTGGAGAGTGTCTTCAATTTCTTCCGGGAAAACATTTTTTCCACTTCGTGAGATGATGACATTCTTCTTCCGCCCGCAAATATGAAGGAAACCGTCCTCATCGATAGAGCCGAGGTCACCGGTCATAAACCAACTGTCCTCAAATACATCACGAGTCGCTTTTTCATTTTTATAAAAACCAATCATTACGTTAGCCCCTTTTGCCCATACTTCGCCGATACCGTCTTCGTTGGGTGAATGAATTTTCAATTCAACACCGGGGAGTGGAAGTCCAGCCGCATCATCTTTGAAATTGTCGAGTTGGTTCAATGTGAGTATGGGAGATGTTTCTGTTAAGCCATATCCCTGCACAAATGTAAAGCCGAGAGCGCGAAGCCCTTCTGCAACCTTCGGATCAGGAGCGGCTCCGCCGGCAATAAATGCGCGAATGTGCCCGCCGAAGCGTTCGTGGATTTCAGCGAAAACAAGTTTCTTGGAACTCTTCCACCCAAAACGTGCCGCAAAGTCTGTTAGTCTGATTAGCGGCGGTACAATCATCGATGTGAGGCGTTTTTCATGAATGGCATGATAGACGCGCTTGAACATTTTATCGAAGAGAAGCGGTACGCCAAGAAGCATCGTTGCTTTTACTTGCTGAAGATCGTCTACCACAGTTTTGAGTGAACGGGCATAGTGTGCTGAAGCACCGGAATACATCGGACACAGAAATCCGCATGTGCACTCGTACGTATGATGAATAGGGAGAACAGAAAGGAAGCGGTCTTCTGGATAGATCATCATCATACTGACCATGGCAATGAGATTTGCAGCAAGATTCCGCTGACTGAGCATGACACCTTTCGCTCTGCCGAGCGTTCCTGAAGTAAAGATAATGACCGCCATATCTCGTACGTCTATCTTAGGCAATGCATCCACCGTACAACCGCGGCTGTTATTGATGAGCTCGACCATGGAAAGAAAGCCATCTTTCTTCGTCAACAAATCCATACTTATAAAATATTTTATATGTTTTAACGAATGGCGTTTCTCGCGCAGCATTGAATCGAAAGATTCAGAAAAGACAATGACATTCGTATCTGACTCGTGGATGATGTTGAGAATTTCGTTTGTGCTCAGCTTCGCATCGATGGGAACGATAACGTAATTGAAGCACATTGACGTAAGATAGGTCAAGCACCATTGTACACGGTTTTCTGAGATGACAGCAATGTGGCTTCGTTCCGGTAATTTGAGATCGCGCAGAGCTGTTCCGAATTTGAACACGTGTTTCAATAAGGTATTGTAGCTGACTTTTGGGACGGGCGTATCCTTCAAATCCTCGAGCGCAAGTTTGTCGCCATACTTGCCTGCTGATTTGATTATCATATCCTGAATGGAATCGATATGAGGGACTTGGAACAGCTTTGGTGTGCGTTTCATTGAAACCTCAATAGTATGATTCGGTTGTTTCTTTGTGTGGCTTCCCACAGTTTTATAAAATTTGGTACCTCTCTGATCCCTTAGAGGGGTCGGAGAAGTAATGCCAGTATGAACAATTAGAAATAAACGCTCAAATGTCCATCAATTTCGTTTGAATTGCAAGCACCTGAAAATAATGGAAACTTTTATTAGATTCTTCTGGTTTTAGAGATTGATTTAACACAGCGATTGAAAGGAGAAATTGTAATGGCACGGTTAGAATCACTTGATATACCGTTGGGCACAAAGATGCCAAAATTTATTTTAAGAGATCCAAATGGTGTTATTCAGGTAAGCGATTATGCGTTCGGGAAGAAAGGACTGCTCATTGTGTTCACCTGTAATCACTGTCCCTATGCGAAGGCAGTGTGGCCGCGAACTATTCGACTTGGTACGTATGCGCAGAAAAACGGCGTGAACGTCCTGGCAATTAATCCCAATATCAATCCGGACTATCCTGATGACTCACCGGACGAGATGCGGAATAAAATAAAGGAATGGGGAATTCCTTTCCCGTATCTGATCGACAACACACAAAAGACGGCGCGCGAATTCAAGGCGCAGTGCACGCCGGATATTTATTTGTTTGATGCCGCACAGAAGCTTGTCTATCACGGCCGCTTGGATGACAACTGGCAGGATGAATCGAAAGTGACGAAGGAAGAATTGAAGGAAGCGATTGAGAATCTTGTTGCTGGAAAACCGCTTAGGGGAGAACAATATCCGTCAATGGGTTGCTCGATTAAATGGATGGCATAGAGATTGCACCTCTCCGATCGCTTGAAGCGGTCGGAGAGGTTGACGTTGAACCAATCCGATCCCTATAAGGGGTCGGATTCGTAGAATCTCATTCTTCTTCAAAAAGAAATTTTTCAAGTTTACAGTTTTGTTTTTCAATCCGGTATTCTTCGACAAATTGCCGATATTCTTCTGCATTTGCAAAATATGCATTGCGCAAATTACCAATCCGATAGCTGGTAGAGGTTAAAGTTGTACCTTTCCGATCCCTTGAAGGGGTCGGAAAGGTATCGTCTATCCACTCGCGGTAATCAGAAAAACGCCAATCTTCCGGCGCTTGCACAAGTTTGGCACTTACCGGGTTTAGATGAACGTAGCGAATCACTTGTAAAACATTTTCATCTGAATCAATAAGTTTTGATTTTGCTTTTCCTTGGAATAAGCTGCCGCTGGTGTCGTATTTTTTATTTATTGCCTGAACATAGGAGGTCATAGCTGATTGAATAAATTTTGAAATGGAACCGTTTTCTTTCTGTTGTAATACCAAATGATAATGATTCGGCATAAGACAATATGCACCAATGTAAACCAAGTGTGTAGAGGCATTCATAGCAATCAAACGCAGGAAGTATTCATAGTTTGCATCAGAAAAGAATATCTCTTCAGAACGTGATCCACGATTGAATACATGGTAAAAATGTTCATCAAGATATTTCAAATTTGCCTCCAGAACAAAAACCTCTCCAATTGCTGGTAGCGATTGGAGAGATAATGAAGTAAAGGTAGAAAACTGAACCTCTCCGATCCCTGAAAGGGGTCGGAGAGGTAAGGCTGAATCAATCCGATCGCTGAAATCGGTCGGATTGGTGACTTGTTACTGCACTATTTCCAGATACTTATAAATCCACCCGATCTTTTGTTGGTCGGCACTAGCAACATAGTACCACATATCACCCTTGCTGTCCCGAAAATTTCCGAGTCTAAAAACTTCTTCGTCTTTATATAATGTCCCAAGTTGCTGAGATTTTGTCGAGGGACTTTGCCTCATCCGGATGGAAGGTTCGTATGTGCAGCGCATTTTCACGAACAGGGACGGTTCTTGTTTGATATACTGTGCTAATGTACGAGAAAGTACTTGATAGTAATTCAGCAGTAATAATTCTTTCTCGTTCAATTTTTCTTCACCGCCGGATTTTTCACGCGATGCCTGCAATTCATCCTGTACCTGCTGCATATTATGAAGTGTCTCGATGAGGAAGCGGCGACTCTCAATATTCTTTGCTACCTGCGCCTGCGTCGCAGTCATATAGAGTGAATAAACAGACATTGCTACTGCTGCGACAGAAACAAGAATAGTAATAATATTCGCAAGATTGAATCTCACACTGACGAATTGATGGCAGTGATGGCATACGCGTGCACCATCAGGGATATCCAGTCTACAGTGCGGACATATATTGCGATGGGCGACTGGAATGGGTCGATTTGTACCGGGTTGATTCATACTTTTCTCCGATGGATTGAGAGAGAAACTTGATTTGAACCCCCGTGAAAGGAGTTGAAATAGTTTGAGAATATTGCGAAGGATTTCTGATGGGAACATGGTTGTTCCTTAATCAGGGAACCGGAAATGAATATCCACTGCCACATCCGGGTGTATGCTCTGCTTTACCGGGCACGAAGCAGCAGTTGCTTTCAACTTTGGACGAAAGTTGAGTGGAATACTTTTCGGCATGTCAAACTCTAATACTATCTTCACGATCCTGCGGGGTGAGTCCGTGGACATGTGCTTCTCGGTATAAATCTTTGTGCCTTCCAATTTCACATTCTCACGTTCAGCAATCATCCCAGCCGTTGTGATAACACAAGTGGCAAGCGCCGTAACGACTAAATCTGTAGGCGAGAAACTTTCACCTTTTCCATGGTTGTCTATCGGCGCATCGGTGATAAGATGAACGCTGCTCGGACCATGGATGGCTTCGCACCGTAACTCGCCGATATATGTTATATTCTGGTGAACCATTCTGGTATACCTGTTATGAAATATATCGAGGTCGTTGTGCGTACTGAATTGGATCCTCAATTCCGGCAATTTGAAATGCCCGCAGACGTAGTGCACAACTGTCACAAACTCCGCAAGCGCGATCTTCGTTTGTATAGCACGACCATGTCAACTCAAAAGGCGCATGCAATTCTATCCCGCGCTTTACGATTTCAGATTTTTTTAGATTGATGACAGGAGTACTGATTGAAATCTTCGTTTCTGGTTTTGTTCCTAAATCAATGACTGTATTGAAGGCATCGTAAAATTCTTTTCGGCAATCGGGGTACCCGGAACTATCTTCTTCCACTGCGCCGATGAATACATATTCTGCTCCGACAACTTCCGCCCAGCTTACTGCAACAGATAAAATGTTGGCGTTTCGAAATGGAACATACGAAGTCGGAATATCGTTTTTCTTAGAATGAAAAAGTGTTTCCGGATCGGCTTCTGTCACTGCCATGTGCCTGTCGGTAAGACTGGAGCCGCCGATGGATTTAAGATGCGTCAAATCTGCAATGAGCCGCTGCTGAACGCCGTAATGTTTGGCAAGTGCATGAAAGGCCTTCAATTCACGCTGTTCTGTCCGCTGACCGTAGTTCACATGCAAAAATGCTAATTCGTACTGAAGATTGGCGATAGCAGCAGTGACGCAGCTATCCATTCCTCCACTCACCAGCACAACCGCGCGTGACTTGCTCATGAAATTTTATGTTTCCCTTTTTCTGAATGTACGGTCTTGACGGTTGTCTCAATGCCGCCGCGCGCCGTAAAGCTTCCGGTCACTTCGATCCACTTTGGGTGCAGCATCGACACGAGATCGTCAAGAATTTTATTCACAACCGTCTCATAAAAAATACCCATCGAACGGTATTCAAGAAAATAGTACTTCAGCGATTTCAGTTCGACGCATTTTTTTCCTGGAATATAGTTGATCGTGATTGTACCGAAATCAGGCAGGCCGGTCTTTGGACAGACGGAAGTGAATTCCGGATTCACTATCGTGATAGTATAATCGCGTGTGGGATATTTATTATCAAACGTTTCAAGCTTGTCAATAGGGTTCATGGAAGGTTCCTTGTTTCTTTCTTGTATCACTTTCGTCACATTCTTCTTGACGAATACAAATTCTTTCCATCTGCGAAATCTCTTATCAGTGGTACATCAGCGTAATCTGGGTAATCATTATACTCCTCTTGCCTTCGGATCCCAAATATATTTATGTATTTGGATTTGGAACTGCACTTGTATGTGATCGCGAAGAATCCACTCTGCTAATGTACGATTTTCTAATGTACCAAACACAGGTGACATGAGAACTGTGCATCGGTCTATTAAGTTGTACTTTTGTATGACGTTCTTTGCCCACTCGTAATCGGTTTCATGTGCGATGACAAACTTTATTTCATCCCGTGCTGTCAGTGCTTCTAAGTTCTCCCAACGATTGCGCTTTTCCATCAAACTGCCGGGGCATTTGACGTCCATAATTCGTTTCACCCGCGGATCAATTGTACTGATATCGCGATGACCACCGGTTTCAATCATGACAACATAGCCGTCATCACACAGGCGCTTCAAGAGGCCGTGAACATTATCCTGGAATAAAGGTTCGCCGCCGGTGATCTCCACCAGGCTGCATTTGTACGATTTTACCTGTTCCAGTATTTCATCCATGTGCATCGTCCTGCCTTCTTCAAAGGCATATGTAGTATCGCACCAACTGCATCGCAGGTCGCAGGCAGTGAGCCGTACAAAGACGCAGGGTTTGCCGATTTGGGAGGATTCACCTTGGATACTGAAAAAGATCTCGTTGACGACGAGAGTATCTTGAGAAGAATTGTTCTTCAATGCGTGTTATGCTTCTGAATACTTTGCGGTGTATTTTCCAGTTTCGCCAATCGCTACAAAGGACAGACTTATCTTTGCTGGCAAACATTTTTTCAGCTCTTCAAAAATATACCGTGCGATATTCTCAGATGTTGGATTAAGAGCTTGGTCGAAAGGCGGTGTCGTGTTCAAATCGCAGTGATCGAATTGTGCAACAATCTCTTCTGTCTTTTTCTCAAGGACATAGAAGTCAACACTCATTCCGAGATGATCGAGAACCTCTGTTTTCGCTTCGACCGTGACTTTCCAATTGTGTCCATGAGGATGTGAACACGGTCCGTTATATCCGCGGATGATATGTGCGGCGGAGAATTCTGTTTCAATTGTGGCTGTGTACATAACAAAGTCCAAAGTAAAAAGTGAAAATTTAAAAGTAGAGTCCGATCACCAGATCGGACAATATAAAAGCAATGGAAATGTCCAGTCGGTGACTGGACTCTACTACTGATTAACTCACAAGCTTATTGGCTCAATTGCTCCAAGCTTACTTTTAACTTCTCCATATTCATTGTCATGTTCTTTTGTTTCTCGCGTTCTTTTTCTACGACATCTTTCGGCGCCCGCTCGACGAAACTGGCGTTTGTTAATTTCTTCCCAATACTATCGATCAATCCTTGCAGGCGTGCGATCTCTTTTTCCAATCGTTTCCGTTCGGCATCAAGGTCAATGATACCAACAAGCGGAACATAGATTTCCGTTCCATCAACGACTGCGCTGGCGGATGCTTTCGGGCGTTCAAATTTTTCCGATTCGCGAGCCCATGTTGGCACTGTCTTTGCTCGACAGAGACGGTCGATATAGTTGAGAAGTCCTTGAATATAGTTTGCATCGAGAGCTAACTTCTCGCCAAACTCACCGTGAAGATGCATATGCACTTCAATTTGTTTTGACGGCGCAACATTCAACTCGCCGCGGATATTTCGCACCGCCTCGACAACTTTGATGACGAAGTTCAATTCATCTTCAACTATCTGATTGATGTGATGTTCATTCGCGATTGGGAAAGCAGTGCGTACGAGCGATTGTCCTTTGCGGTCGCTCAGATTCTGCCACAATTCTTCCGAAATGAACGGCATCACCGGGTGCAGCAAACGGAGTGCTTGATCGAAAATCCAAAACGCACGTGTTACGACGACAGTTTTTACATCCTGCGGTTCCTCGCCGTAAAAACGCGTTTTCACCATCTCCACATACCAATCGCAGAAATCATGCCAGACAAAATCATAAATCACCTTTGTTGCTTCATTGACATGGAATTGGTTGAGCGAGGTGTTGAATGATTTAATAGCGTGATTGAGCCGGGAGAGAATCCACTGATCGGCAAGATCGAGATATTCCATCGACAATGTGTCGAGGGAGATGTTTTCTGCGCCGATGATTTCCTGCTTATTCATGAGAAGAAAACGGCCGGCGTTCCAAATTTTATTAGCGAAATTGCGGCCAAGATCGCATTTCTCCGACGCGAACAGTACATCCTGACCGAGCGGAGAAAGGTACGCGATGGTGAAGCGCAATGCGTCGGCGCCGTACTGATCGATAACGTCGAGCGGATCAGGTGAATTGCCGAGCGACTTGCTCATTTTGCGGCCTTGTTCGTCACGAATGATGCTGGTAAAATACACATCGTGGAACGGGATCAAGTCCTCATCTTTTTTGCGCGGTTTGCCGTCGCGGCCCGGCGTGCCTTTCATAAATTCCATATTCGCCATAATCATCCGTGCGACCCAGAAGAAAATAATATCGGGTGCGGTGATAAGTGTGTCGGTCGGATTGAAATAATGCAGATCCGCATTATCTTCCGGCCAACCAAGAGTAGAGAATGGCCAGAGCCAGGACGAGAACCAAGTGTCTAGTACATCTTCATCTTGACGAATCGGGACGTCGGCAGCAACGCCCAGTTTTTTGCGTGCTTCTTCTTCATTGCGTGCCGGGACATAGTTACCGTCCGGTGCATAATACACAGGAATGCGATGTCCCCACCAGATCTGGCGCGAGATACACCAGTCGCGGATGTTTGTCATCCAATGCTCATACACTTTTGTCCAGCGGTCCGGATGAAACTGCACTAAACCTTCGTGCACGACACGCAATGCCGGAGCCGCAAGTGGTTTCATCTTCACAAACCATTGATCCGACAGCCATGGCTCTATAATAGTATGGCATCTATAGCATTTGCCAATGTTGTGTACATAAGGTTCGGTCTTCACTAACAAGTTTTGAGCTTCCAGATCTTTCACAAGCTGTGCGCGGCACTCAAACCGATCCAATCCTTCGTACTGTTTTGGAACAGATGAATTGAGATGCGCAGTTTCGTCAAAGATATTCAATTGTGGAAGTTCGTGCCGCTGGCCAAGAAGGAAATCGTTGGTGTCATGCGCAGGAGTCACTTTCATAACACCAGTCCCAAAACTCAGATCAATATAATCATCAGCAATAATTGGTAGTTTACGTCCAACAATTGGCAGTATTGCTGTCTTGCCAATCAAATGTTTGTAGCGTTCATCTTTGGGGTGTACGCAAAGCGCCGTATCGCCGAGCATTGTTTCTGGCCGCGTTGTAGCGATGAGTGCATGCTCGTCTGAACCGACTATCGGATATTTGATATAATAGAGATTGCCGTTTGATTCCGCATGATCGACTTCGTCGTCGCTGAGCGCGGTTTGATGCTGCGGGCACCAGTTGACGATGTACTTGCCGCGATAAATAAGTCCTTTGTCAAACAACCGGATGAAGACTTCTTTCACCGCATTCGATAATCCTTCATCCATGGTGAATCGCTCGCGTTCCCAATCGCAGGAGACGCCGAGTTTGCGCAGCTGCCGGATGATGGTGCTGCCGTATTTTTCACGCCATTGCCAAACGAGTTCGATAAATTTTTCTCTGCCGAGATCGCGGCGATGCTTTCCTTCTTTGGCGAGAGATTTTTCAACAGCGTTCTGTGTTGCAATGCCTGCGTGATCAGTTCCGGGAATCCAGCACGCTTCGAATCCCTGCATACGTTTCCATCGAACGAAGACATCTTGCAAAGTATTGTTCAGCACATGCCCCATCGTTAAAATACCGGTAATGTTCGGCGGAGGAATAACGATGGTATAAGGCGCTTTATCTTTATTCACAGCAGCGTGGAAGAGGTGATTTGATTCCCACCAGGAATACCATTTATCTTCAACTTCTTTCGGATTATATGCTTTGGAAAGTTCTTGTGTGCTCATTCGGGTTCTGTCTTTGATATAAAAAAGGGTGGTCTCTTAGTACCCGCTCGTCCATTTCATTATCAATTAACGAAAAAAGGGGAACGAAATCAACGACAGGAGGGAGAATGCTGAAATTATGCAGATTGGATTTGCGTAGTAATTGATGTTTGAGGTTGCTGCGCTGCTTCGTGACGGCTAATGAGTTCGCGTGCAAGTTCTAAATACGCCAACGTACCTTTCGATGCGGCGTTAAAGAGCACAGCCGGTTTACCATAAAACGAAGATTCTGTGAGATGAGTGTTCTTTGGGATAATTGTTTTAATCAAATGCTTACGATAACGCAATTGCAATTCGCGATCAGTTATTTCTGTTACTTTCGTGTGCGGCTCGTACATTGTTTGAAGGATACCTTCAATTTGCAGATTTTTGTTTGCGGCTTCGCGAATCCAGTCAAAGTATTTGAATAGTTTGTCAATACCCTCCAGTGAGAAATGCCCAGACCGAATTGGTATAAGTACAGAATCAGCACACGTGAGTGCATTGGTCGTTAATCCGCGCAGGAATGGCGGTGTATCGATAATGATGTAATCATAGTGCGGTGCGATCGTGCGGAGAATGTTTTTCAGTAATGTGCGATTCTCAGCAATACGCATCATACGCTCTTCCGCCTGTGTGGAAGTAATGTTTGTGGGAACAAAATCCAAGAATGCAAGATCGGTTCGATGAATCACCTGAGCCATCGAGTGCATGAAGTTGAAGACTTCGTATAATCCGCCTTTGGTTTTCTCCGGTGTGAAACCGAGCGACATACTGCACGCGCCAAATGGATCTGTGTCGATGAGCAGGACGCGTTTTTCGAGTACGGCGAAACTTGCGGCAAGGTTTACCGCCGTTGTTGTTTTCCCAACGCCGCCTTTTGGAATCGCTATCGTGATGATTTTAGTCAAAACAGTTTTCAGTTACAGTTGTCAGTTATCAGCAATTCGCTTTATTATTGCACGCTTACAGACAAAGATGTTAATATATTTTTATCGGTATCAAGCAATGAAGCTTCTAATTTATCACCATGCTCTACGCGTGAAACGCCTTCCGGCGTGCCGGTGAAAATAATATCTCCGGGCTCAAAGGTGATGAACTGCGAGATGTAGGCGATAACTTTATCGACAGGGAATACAAATTTGCTCGTGCTAGATGATTGCCGAAGCTTTCCGTTGATCAACAATTGGACAGTAAGTAAACCAGGATCGCCTACACTCTCTGCCGGAATAAATTCCGAAACAGGTGCAGAGGTATCGAACCCCTTGGCAAGTGCCCACGGAAGGCCTTTTTTCTTTGCTTCATTCTGGATATCACGCATCGTCATATCAAGCCCAATTCCATATCCTGCAACATGCTTCAAAGCGGTGCAACGGTGAATGTTGTTTCCCCTTTCACCTATCAGTATGGTCATCTCAACTTCATGGTGGACATCGTTCGATATCTCAGGCAGAACAATTTGTCCGCCGTTATGGATGATCGCGCTTGGAGGTTTGAAGAAGAATACAGGCGATGCGGGTACTTCGAATTTCATTTCTTTGGCATGTTCAGCGTAATTCTGCCCGAGGCAAATGATTTTGCCAACAGTGTAAAACTTATCCGTGCCGCGAAGAATAACTGATTTCATTGGGCTGACCTTGCATTGGACGAATCAATATAATGAAGCGGCGGAAGAATGGCAAATAGAGAAAAATGAAAAGCCCTATCGCATTTCTGCGGCAGGGCTTTCTCAATGATCAATCCTGTATCTTACTTCAAAAGGAGCATTCGTTCGGTTTTTGAAAAACTGCCGCTTTCCAGCCGATAGAAATACACTCCAGAGGGCATTGCTATGCCATTGTTTGCTTTTCCAGTCCACGTTGTATGATAGACACCGGCGTCTTGAACTTTATCGACTAATGTTGCAACCGAGTGACCAAGAATATCAAATACCTCAATTTTTACAATTCCTTTTATAGGAATGCTGTATTCGATGTTCGTGCTCGGATTAAATGGATTGGGATAGTTCTGCTTAAGCATAAACGAAGTTGGCAAAGCAATGGAAACGCGTTGGACATCCGTTTGCGGTACTGCGGTACCAGATGCTGTATAAGAATATATTACTTGAATATTAGGATCCGTATCCATAACAACGAAATGAATTTCGTTATATGTGGTACCAAATAATGGTTCTGTGAAATCAACATTTCTGGTTACATCAATTACGCGTTTTGAGGATCCTATTTCAACCGCTTTAATAATAAGAGCAGAATTGCTGGATGTAAAAGTAGCATGCAATTGGGAACCAGATTTAAAAGCAAGATACTGGACAGCATAATTTTTGACAGTGTCGGTTGTGAGAGCAACATTAGGATTGAAAAATGTTCGTTCTAATACCTTTGGAAGGTTGGGATAGGAGTAACCGTATAATAAGTCGACAGATCTATCATCTAAGATATTAGCGATGAACCAATCCTGCAAGATTCCATTGAACCGTAGGGGTGAACCGTATGCTTGTAATCCGGCATCAATCCCGGCAGTTCCGTGTTGAGTGCTGGCAACTATTTTTTTAAATACTCCAATACCTACTTGATCGCGTATGTAAACAAAAAACCGGGCAGCTCTTGAATAATCGTTAAGCACATGTGTCAAGTCACCACTGCGCCAATCAAGGAGATAGTGATTGGGTTCGGATGCGTAATATGACTGTGAGTAAATTGGAAACCCGCAATTTACTTCTGCAAGTACCGAGCAGCCTTCATTTACAAAAGATATTTCAGTAGGATCGTAATGGAAATGAATCATGTGTTGGAATTCATGTGCAAGTGTTGAAATTCCGGTTGTTAACCCTCCTGATGTTGTAAGCTTAAGCGGATTCGTATCAATATAAAACATCTCTGCGAAATTACTTGTGCTATATCCATGTTGCGAGGGATTAATTTCATTGAATGGCTGGAAGTACCCTCCAACAAAACCACCGCTGCCGTTGTAACCGTCTTTAATATTGAGGAGCAGAATGATGATTCTCGGGTCTTGATCGACATCGGGTGGATTGCCGAAGGCGGAAGTATCCGTAGCAAAAATTCCCTTGGAAGGATTAGCAGGTGTTTTGGAATCAAAATATATTCGTATGGAATCAACGGCAGCTTGATTTACACGAGTGATCCAGCTTGAGTCTTCCACAAAAATATAGCAGTTGATGCCCACAGCACGGCATGTCGAAGGTACTTGGTACCTGTCGCTGATTAAACCGGTAACCAAATTATCTGCGTACCATGATTTAGTAGAGCCCACTGTGAATGTCCATGCGGTTTTGAGTAGTGTACTCGATTTGAGAGCTTCTGGATGTTGTACCACAAAATTTCGCACTTCAAGCTCTTGTTTCCAGAGCAAATCTGATGCATGAATCAGGTAGCTATTCGGAGGTATGCCCTTCTCTGCCACTATCTTTTCCATCTGCTGTGCAAGAAGGGTTGTGCAAACCATGAAACCGAAAACAAGAGCTATGAATTGCCGAATGAAATAATGTTGCATCCGAGATCTTCCACTGTGTGTGAGATGATCATCACTTGACTCTGCGTTTATTTTGATATTCAATCTTTACATCCTCTTTTTGTTATCCGAATCAGTTTGTTCCGTATAGTCGATGATTGTCAATATCTTCTCTTCATAAACGAAGACACTATAATAGTGGTTCCCGTCGCCATCATTTTTAAGAAGATGTGCGCATGATGATGCATATCGAATGCGAGAGGAGCAAATGATGCTATTGCAGAAGCAGGTCGATAGAGGATCATTGTCTTCCTTATGCGTGTTCAATAAGCATTTCAGCTAACTGACCTGTCAACAATAAGTAATGAAACAATTATAGAATGAAGCGGTGGAAGAATTGCCCCTGAAGAAAAATATTAAAGCCCTGTCACATTACTGCGTCAGGGCTTGAATGATTTATATAACGGAAGCGTTGAAAATCTTTTTTTCCTCTAGAGGCTTTTCATTTCTCCTATTTCAAGTGAATGAATGATAGACCCAATCATTTATTGAATTCCCATTGTCAAGTTCTCAATCTGGAGCGTATTAAAATTCGTGATCGATGAACCATCCGGTTGGAGAATCTGTAGTTTTGACGCATTGATCGTAATCGGACTACTGCCGGTATTTATCGCACGGCACTTTAACTTGAGTATTACACCGCTTCCAGCAGCTGTGCTGCCACTGCCCGCAGTAAATGTTGCCCCCAAGCTCACGCGCCCCGCAGTGTTGTCCAACTTTTTCAGAATAAGTGCTGAACTGCCGGATATGTACGGGCCGGCTATAACATCCCGTATAGCTATTTTGTCGGTTGGGAAACCGAGCTCAATTGCTGTTCCAAAAACATTGGTCATATTATAATAGACCACCAGCACTTCAAATCGAGAGCCATTCTGTACTGTAGAAGCACTGGAGTATACTGTTGCAGCAAACTTTGCTCCATTAGATGGATAGGTCCAGGTTTCTGCAACAATAGCGGAATACACTACGCGGATCGAATGAGACGCCGTGACATTCACGAACGAATAACCAATCAGCGAGTCAACTTCCACTCCATCCACAAACACTGAATCAACCTGATAATTCGCATCCGGTGTAAAAATGAATCTCTGTGTGCCGCCATAATCCACACCTACTACATTCGATGGAGTGATCGACCCATGCGGCCCGACGCTCGGTGTTAAAGTGAATGAAGCAAGTTTGAAGGTGACACGGATCGTATGGTTAGTATTTACATTGATAAATGTATAACCGACAGAGGAATCTACCTTCACACCATCTATTAATAAGACATCGACTATAAAGCCAGCGTCAGGCATAAAAACAAACCTCTGTGATTGACCAGATTCTACGGTCGTTGCACTTGAAGGATTGATCATCCCATTCAACCCAGCTGTTGGTGTTATTGTATATGTTGATGTTTCCGGTGATGTTGTGCTCTTGCTGCAACCTCCTAAGATGAGGAGGACAATTGGAATTATTACTCTATATTGTTTCATTGTTTTCCTCATGGAGATTATTTAATAAGAATCATTTTTTTAACGTCATGATAGGAACCTGCTTTTAATTTGTATATATATATTCCGCTGCCAACCTTAGATCCGCTGAATGTTTCCCCTGCCCAAGAAACATCATAGGTGCCGGCTTCAATACCAGATAAAACTTTTTCCCACACTAATTGCCCGAGGATATTGAAAATCGAAAGACGAACTTCTTGTATTTTCTGCGGAAATGTGAAATGAATAGTTGTTGAGGGATTAAATGGATTGGGATAATTCTGGTATAATGCAAAATTCAAAGGGACGTTGTCCGTATGCTCGACAAGCGATTGATTCATATAGGAAGAGATCGCATTACGAATAGAACGCATCGGTCCGGTCGCACCATTCCGGTCAATCTCCTGCAACAATTCCTGGCAAATGGCACTGCGTACGAGTCCAGCCGGCACACCGCCAGTCCTTGTTGCATTCCAGTTTTGAATAATGGCTATAACATCATTAGAATCTATCTTGCCATTACCATCACAATCTGCATAGCCGGCTTGCTCCGGTGTCCATGGTGGATCGATGTATTGCTTTTGCCAGGTATTGGATCCGTTTAAACGAGGTGAACCCGTTTTCCCATAATACAATCCAATCGGTAAAATATCTCTTGCGTCTACAATGCCATCGTTATTTGCATCACCGGGGTACAACACCGAAGCCGGGAAACTAACATATGCCCGTATTAAATAGTTAAACATCATATCGGGGGCGGTACTGCTGACGAAATTGTACCATTTAGCTCCGCTTGTAGATTCCGACGAATAAGAAAAACTTGTCGGTGTACTGCTAACAGGTGCGAGGGTGGTCATAACATAGTTGTAGGTGGTTCCATCGGTTGTACTATATGCACCTTCCACAATGAATGCCACTGCGAAAGGTGTGTTTGTATTAATATTCAAAGAACGAACATCAATAGTCACCCAATTAGGCCACGGAACAGGATAGGGAGAAGGCGGAGTTGATAAACCTTTTACCGTCAAATTAGTTGTAATAGGTTGACCTAGGGGAGACGGACTGCTAAGGCCCGTCGATCTCCAGATTCCCCCTCGTATCGTACTACTGCGGCGGAGTGCCACACGGATAGAATCGAGACTTCCATCCTGCACGGCATCGAAAGTAACGCAAACAGTATCATTTGCAGCAAGCGGAAGAACGCCAACAGGTTCAGTATAGTCATACATCAGTTCGATGGGTTTACTAGCACCGGAGGCTTGATATGTAAAAGTATAAGAGAGTGAAGGATCGGTGTTCATGACGACAAAGTGAACCTCGGTATAAGTGCTGCCATAAAGCGGTTCGGAGAATTCTACCCCGCTTGTAACATTAACAACACGTTTTGATGAAGCGCCAATCTCAACTGCTTTTACAATCAATGCCGGATTGCTCACCGTAAACGTGGCTTTTAACTGCGATCCATTTTTAAAGTTGATATATTGAACAGCATAATTTTGGACGGTATCATTTGTAACGGATACATTAGGACTCAGGAAGACGCGTCCTTTTGACTTTGGGAGATTGGGATATATATATCCGTACTTTGTATCCACACTCCTGTCGTTCAAAATATTTGCGATGAACCAATTTTGTAGTATATCGGAAAACTGTACTCCTGCACCGATTGATTGCAACGCAGCATTGATACCTGCCGTTCCAGTAAGCGTGCTGGCACTGGCAACAAGCGGTCTAAAAAGCCCCATACCCACCTGATCCCGCAGATACACAAAGAAGCGTGCTGCGCGTGAATAATCATTGAGAACAGCCGTATAATCATCACGGCGCCAATCAAGGAGATAATGGTTCGGTTCAGCAGCATAGTATGACTGTGGATAAATTGGAAACCCGCAATTCACTTCAGCAAGTACCGAACATCCTTCCTTCACGAATGTTAACTCGTTTCCATTGCGATCATAATTGAAGTGAATCATATGTTGGAATTCATGCGCTAAGGTAGAAAGTCCGCCGTACAGTCCGCTTGTAGTGGCGAGGTCAAGAGGATTGGTGTCAAGATAAAATATTTCCGCGAAATTGCTTGTGCTATAACCTGGTGATTCAGAATCGATTTCATTAAACGAATAAAAATATCCTTCTACGTAGCCGTTCGTCCCACCACTCGTATATCCGTCTTTTATATCCATCATTAGGATAATAATCTTCGGATCGTTATCAACATCAGGCGGGTTGCCGAAAGCATCAACATCTGTCTGATAAATTCCTTTGGCTGGGTTGGCAGGTGTTTTTGAGTCAAAGTAAATACGTACAGAATCGACCGAAGACTGACTTACCCGTGATCCCCAGCTCGCATCCTCCACAAATATATAGCAATTGGTTCCAACAGCGCGGCAGGTGGAGGGTACGAGATAGCGATCTGAATTCTTTTGTGTAATTAAATTATCTGCATACCACGATTTCGTAGCACCGACAGAAAACGATGTTGTCTTCTTAAGAGAAGTTCGCTGCAGAGCACTCGGATGTGCTTTTATATACTCCCGAACTTCAAGTTCCTGCTTCCAAAGTAAATCCGAAGCATGAATGGGATAACTTTTTTGTCCAATGGTACCTATTTCTGTTGCTTGTACGAATTGTTGTCCCCAAAGCGCTGTAGTGCAGAGGATGGATCCGATAAAGAAACCGATCAGTCGTTTTGCTAAACTGTGTATCATACAGTATCTCCTAAGAATGCCAAAAGGTAATTATTGGCGTTCGTAACTTATGACCCGTACGGTTATTCCTTCCGGGGTATTCTCCAACGTGTCGTACTGAATGCGCATTTTTTGACCTTGTTTTGTATTCAATTCTTTTTCTATCTCCTTTGAGCAGCGGAGAACGTACATTTGATTTTGAGTGGTCTGAAGGCCGAGCTTTGTAAACGGGTCATTTCCGATCGCAAAGATTGTTCCTTCCAGAACGCCCTCTGTTGGTAAAGATGATTGAGATGTCGAACACGATCCGCAAAGAAGTCCTAGGAAAATGATAAGGATAACAATATGTTTCATAACAAATATAAAGGATAGTGAAAGAAAAGAGTTGAGATTGGTCACACTCGAACTCCCATATGTATTAAACCGATTCCAATATAAAGAAGCCGAGGAAAAAGAGCAAGGAAAACTCCGTTATTATTTGTGCAATGGATATTCGTTCTCTCCTTGTTCAAGGCAAAAAAATCTGCTATCTTCAATCAACAGAAATTTCTTATCAGGAAGTTCCATCTATGTCTACATACGAAGAATCTGGTGTTGATATCGACACTGGTGAAGAACTTATCCGTCGCATTAAAAAACCAATTCGTTCCACGTTCAATCGCAACGTGCTTACGGACATCGGCATGTTTGGCGCTTTTTATCGTGCAGACTTCAAAGCCATCAAAAAGCCTGTGCTTGTCTCCAGTGTTGATGGTGTTGGCACAAAGTTGAAAATTGCTATTGCTATGAATCGTCATACTACAGTTGGACAGGATTTGGTGAATCATTGTGTGAATGACATCTTGGTCTGTGGTGCAAAACCGTTGTTTTTTTTGGATTATTATGCCACCGGTAAATTGTCTCCGGATGTTGCCGAACAAGTTGTTCTTGGTTTTGTGAAAGCGTGTAAAGAAAACGACTGCGCACTCATCGGCGGCGAAACAGCAGAAATGCCCGGCATGTATGGAATGGAAGACTATGATATTGCAGGAACCATCGTTGGAATTGTTGAGGAGAAAAAAATATTAAACGGGAAAAACGTCAAGGGGGGCGACGTGCTCATCGGCTTGCCTTCCACCGGATTACATACGAATGGTTATTCACTTGCGCGCCGCGTTTTGCTCAACAAGTTTGCGCTTGATATCCATCTTGATGAATTAGGTAAAACTTTAGGCGATGCGCTGCTTGCTGTCCATCGTTCATATAAGCAATCGGTTCATCCGCTGCTGAACTCCTCTATTTCAAAATATATTCATGGTCTATCGCACATCACAGGCGGCGGCATCGAAGGTAATACAATGCGCGTCGTGCCGAATGGATTAGCACTCAATGTAGATTGGAATGCATGGGAGAGGCCCGCCATTTTTAATCTCATCCAGCATGTTGGCGAGGTGCCGGAAGAAGATATGCGTCGCACATTCAATCTTGGTGTAGGATTGATTTTGCTTGTGGATCATCGAGGCGTCGATGCTGTTCTATCTGCTCTGAAGCGGAAGAAAGAAAAACCATTTGTGATGGGTGAGATCGCGAATAAAAATTAATGAGAATGTAAAGGCCGAAGCACATGAATAATCCGAATCTTTCCGAAAACTTATCTGTCATCCAGGCAATTCAATTAATTCTTGCTCCCGGTGTCATGATCAGTGCATGCGGGCTTCTGCTGCTCGGCATTAACAACAAATTCACGAGTGTTCTCAATCGCATCCGGATATTGACAGAAGAAAAAAGGAAGACGATCCTCAATGCAGCTCAAAGGGATTTTCTTTCTGTTGAAATCCAGCGTATTGAAAGCATCACCCGGCAAGTGGCAGGACTTCTGAACCGGGCGCGGCTCATCCGGAATTCAATTTTTTGTTACCTTTGCGCGGTCGGCTTGTTCGTCGTCACTTCGTTATTGATTGGCACTGATTATTTTGTAGCAGTGCTTCAGCTTCGTTATTTGATTCTCGGTACGTTCCTGAGCGGTATGGTTGTTGTCTTTGTAGGCGTAATCTTCGGAGTGCGCGACACGATGAAAGGATACAACATCGTTAAGTTTGAGGTACAGGTGGACGAATAGATAGTCCCGCCTATGAAAATCTCCATCCTGAATGCCGGTCAGCAAACCGATTATCTTTACGGAATTGTCTCAGGACTTTCCGAGATACCATCGTTGGAGATAGAAGTCGTTGACTCCGATAGTTCGGTCGGTGTGATTGATACATTTCCGCGTACTACGCTCTATAATCTTCGCGGAGATAATCTTTCGACACAAACTATATTTACAAAAGCTTGGCGTATCAGCAAGTACTATCTACGGCTACTTTGGTACACAGCGCGTACACAATCAGAAATTTTTCATATTCAATGGGAAAACAGTATCTCACTTTTTGACCGGACAGTTCTGATTCTCTATTATAAGCTGTTTGGCAAAAAAATGGTTTATACTGCTCACAATATTTACAAAGACGCGCGCGATGGACGGGCGACCTTTCTTCAATGGATTTCACTCAAAATCATGTATCACCTTATGGATTGTGTTATTGTCCATACACAAAAGATGAAAGACGAACTTTGTTCGCTCTTTCATGTCTCACCGGAAAAAGTTGTTGTCATTCCCCATGGGATCAACAATCGCATAGCGCGGAGCGGGCTTTCGCAAAAAGATGCACGCGTAAAACTCAGCATTGAATCGACGGCACATGCAATTCTTTTCTTTGGCCAGATTAATGAATACAAAGGTATAGAGAAATTGATTGATGCGGCATCGTTGCTTGTTCGTGAAAATCCAGAAGTTGTGCTGATGATCATCGGAAAGCCAAAGCGGAAGTCGAACTATGCGGCAAAATTGAAATCGCAAGCAGCGAAAATTTTACCGGAGAGGAATGTTCTGTTCAGGTTCCAATTCATTCCAGTTGATGAAGTGGAAACGTACTTCGCTGCTGCAGATTGTCTTGTTCTCCCGTATAAAAGAATTTTTCAGAGCGGTGTCATTTTCCTTGCGTACCGATTTGGCTTGCCGATTATCGCAACGGACATTGGCAGCTTTCGCGAGGACGTTCTTGAAGGGGTAACCGGTTTTATCTGCAAGCCGGATGATGCTGAAGATATGGCAAAGAAACTTCAGATGTTTCTCAACAGTCATTTGTTTCATGTGCGGGAACAAACCCGCGCATACATTATTGAGTTTGCCGAACAAAAATATTCATGGTCGAATATTGGCAGACAAACGTATGAAGTATATGAAAAAGTCATGAAGCACTCATGAAACGACTTTCTAAAAACTTTCTTTCACTTCTTTCCGCAGATATTGCACGCCGTCTCTTGGGTTTTATTTCCGTTGCATATCTGGCGCGTGTGTTGGGGAAAGAAGGTTTCGGTGCTGTCAATCTAGGTTTTGCTGTGTTGGCGTACACCATGGTCTTGAGTGCGGCTGGCTTTCCTACACTTGGAACGAAAAAAATAGCACAGGGCGAATCTCCAGAATTGGTAGGCAGTGTGATCGGCAGCAGGTTGATTGCGACAATGATAGTGCTGTTCGTTGTTGCGTTCACTGTGCTGATCACAGTTCCGAATGCAACGATCGCGTGGCTCATCATCATATTTTCATTTGCCGTACTCCCGCAAATATTTTTCGTTGATTGGTTTTTTCAAGGGAAAGAGACTTTAGGAATTGTCAGTGCGGCGAGAGTAACGCAGGCAATCGTCTATCTCGCTGTTGTCCTCATTTTTGTCCGCACGATTAACGATATTGTATGGGTAGCACTAGGAAGTATTGCCGGTGAATGTCTGGCGTCGGTATTGTTGTTTATACGATTTCGTATGAAGCATCACGATGTTCACATTCATATGAAGCCGTCGCTGCGTCTTTTGAAACAGTCCATTCCGCTGGCAGTGGGGGTTGTTCTTACAACATTAGTGATTAATTACCCGCCGATTGCGCTTGGTGTTTTTACAACCACTGCAAATGTCGGCACGTTCAGTGCAGCGAGCAAGCTTGTCTATTTCTTGCTCATGGGCGATCGGATTCTCGTGTTGCTGCTTCTGCCGGCATCGGCGCGCAAGTACTCTGATTCCCCGGAAGCATTCAACCGCATGCTGACTGATGCAATGCGATGGATTCTTATCATAAGCCTGCCTGTTGCTGTTGGTGGAATATTGATCGCGAACCAACTTATTGCGATAATCTATGGAGCCGAGTACAGTTCATCGGTCGCTGTGTTTCAGGTGTTTATTTGGTATTTCTTTATTACGATGATACACACAGTGTATTCTGCCGGATTGATTGGCGTAGGCGAAGATAAATCGTACGGTAAGATTATGCTTATAACAGCTTTCGCATATATTGTGAGTGTCACGACCGGGGTGTGTTTCTTTGGAGCGATTGGAGCTGCCTTCGGTGTCGTTCTCTCGGAAGGCATAAGTGTTTTGCTGATGAAGCGTTCACTTCAGCGGGTTATTCCGCTTTACCCGCCGGGAAAAATATTACGTGTGGTTTTTTCCGCCGCGATCATGGCAGTGTGTGTTGCAATTGCTATTCCGTATGGATTGTTGTGGGGAATCCTTTTGGGAATTGGGTGTTATAGTCTTATGTTGATGCTGCTCCGTGCAGTTACTTGGCATGATATTACAGAATTAATAACGAGGTTCTTATGAACTTGAAAATCGGAATACTTGGCGGACATGCCGGATGGAAAATCCTTCTTCAGCAAATCGGTGTGCCGCATGCAGTCGTTACAGATTCATTGCTTCCAGATGAATTTAGTGTTGTGGTGGTAAGCGATATGGTGGATGATCGTGAGTCGGAAATGCTTCGTCAGTATGTTGGCCTTGGAGGCGCAGTGTTATGTTCGGTAAAAGTGTACGCGCGTATCCGGCAGATAACAGCTCAACTCGCACACATAGATTATCTGTATCCGGCACAGAATTCAATGTTTCATTCACTTGGCATCATCGATGTGTATGCCCGGTGCCAGCTTGCATGGAATGCCAACGAGCTCAAAACCAACCGCGGCAGTTTTGCGGCTCGTGTAGGAACACAGGTAGATGATTTAGTGATCGCCTTGCCGTTTGATCCTGCGGCACTGGCGACGGATCGCCGTGCAGCAGTGAAATCATTTTATTCACCGGAAAGCCGACTTCCTTTTGAAACAGTCTCACGAGTTTCAAAAGGAGAAATTCGAGTATTAGTTTTGAGTTGCCTCGAGCTTCTTCATCATCGTCGCGGATTGCCGTTTGTTCATCTCTGGAATTTCCCCCATGGTGCACGCTCATTATTCTGTCTGCGAATTGATACGGATAATGGAACAGATGAACAGTTAAAAGATCTATCTCTTGTTGTCCACCGAAACGGGATTTCTCCGACATGGTTCGTTGACGCTAAAAATCATGCAACTTCCATAAAGTCCTATGTGGAGATGAATGAACATGAGGTTGGTGTGCATTGCTTCGATCACGAGACGTTTCCGGATTATGAAAGCAATGTTCAGAATATCCGTAAAGCACAAGCATTGTTACGCAATTCAGGATTTCGTTTACACGGATTTGCAGCTCCCTTTGGCACTTGGAACGATGAACTTGGCCGTGCAATTGTTGACTGCGGTTTTGAATATTCGTCAGAGTTTTCGTATGATTATGACAACTTGCCGAGCTTACCACGGCTTCAGAACAGTGACGGTGCATTACAGGTGCCGATCCATCCGATTTGTATTGGCAGTTTAAAACGGCATGGCTATAACAACGAGCAGATGATCAGGTACTTTGCGAGTGTTGTT
This sequence comes from Ignavibacteriales bacterium, assembly GCA_026390575.1. NCBI lineage: Bacteria > Pseudomonadati > Ignavibacteriota > Ignavibacteria > Ignavibacteriales > Ignavibacteriales bacterium. Next base: position 74,692 of record JAPLFR010000007.1, on the reverse strand, counting down.
GAGCGAAAAATAGCAGTTCACGAACCGATCATTTTCTATCATCATCCACGGGATATGCATCTCGATGTGCTGGAATGGCTTTTTCAAGAAATGCGCTACGAGAAAGTACCGGTAAAAACGATGGGCGAATATGCATCGTGGTGGAACATGCGTACAGGATCAATTCCTGAATTACAGCATGCAAATGGCAAAGTGCGTTTGCAAGGTGTTCGGCTCGATAAATCGCTGTATATTCGCATTGCACAACCGAATGGGACAGAAGCCATTATCCCCGCATCAGAACACATTGTGCTGGAAACTGTTCGGTGGGAACCGAACTCTGCAGCGTGGACGATGCCGGAAGACTATTTGCGCGCACGACGGTTTAACTATCGCATTCCGCTTGTGCGCGGTGTAAACGCCGCAATGAATTTACTTCAAAAGAAGAAAAAGGCGTAGGGAAAACGTATGCATGTTTTATTCGCAACAAGTCAGGCAACAGCATTGACGCGCGGAGGTGTGCGTACACAGGTGCTTCAGACGAAAGAAGCATTGGAACATCTTGGTGTGCACGTGACATTGTTCGATACATGGCGTGATTTTCATGCGAATGAATTTGATCTTGTGCACGTTTTTTCAGCAAACATGGCAACGTACCATTTCGCACGTGCTGTCAAAGCGCAGGGACTTCCACTTGTCATTTCGCCTGTTTTTTATACACGGCGCACCGCCAAAACGGTTCAGCGTGTTATCAACGTCGATAGATTGATAAGCCGCACAGTGCGCGGAATCTGGACAGATTACGGATTGATTGCAGAGATGTGCAGCTGGGCGGAAGCCGTCACACCTAATACGACAGAGGAAGGGAAGCTGTTCGTCGATGCATTTGGCGTCCCGGAGAAAAAGCTCATCGTCGTTCCGAATGGCGTGGAAGAACGATTTGCGCATGCAGCGCCGGGATTGTTCGAACGTGAGTATGGAATAAAAAACTTTATTCTTTCTGTGGGACATATCGGACCTGAACGTAAAAATATTTTTCGCCTCATTGAAGCGCTTGAGCGCATCGATCATCCGGCAGCAATCATAGGACGTATAGAGAACACACCATCAGGGCGAGCATGCCTTGAGCGTGCAAGCAGCAATCCTCGATTGTTGATCGTCGATGCAATTCCCCATGACTCGATGTTACTGGCATCGGCGTATGCCGCTTGCGATGTTTTTGTCCTTCCCTCTCAGTTTGAAACACCTGGCATTGCTGCATTAGAAGCAGGCCTGGCTGGCGCAAAAATTGTCATCACACCGGTTGGCGGAACAAAAGATTATTTTGGCAATGATGCAATCTATGTAGAGCCAACATCAACAGAGAATATTGCTGAAGGAATACAGACAGCATTGAAGAATAAAAAAGATACTGTCTTGCGTACACGTATTCAAAAAGAATTTCTGTGGGAACGAGTGGGAGAAAAGATAAAACAGGTGTACGATAATATTCTGGATCTTGCCTGATGAACTTTTTACGATGCATCAATAGTGACAGAGAAGGCTGAATATCAAATCTTTATCTTAACACATCGAGGGAACTTGTGGCAAAACTCATAAATATTTTTTTTGTAGGCGACATCAATGGCAAACCGGGAATGACGCTTCTTGCTACTTTGCTCAAACAATACATCCAGAAATATGAAATTGATTTTTGTATCGTCAATGGAGAGAATGCAACCGAAGGCAAGGGAATTGACGAAGCGGATGCAAAGGCACTTTTCGAATTAGGTGTTCACGTGATCACCACAGGGAATCATTTGTGGGACCGCTGGCAGGCGAAAGCGCTCATCGCGAAAGAACGCAACATTCTGCGGCCGCTGAACTATCCGAAGGAAAATCCCGGCAACGGTTTTGTTCTTTATGATTTGAAAGAGAAGGGACGCATCGGCGTTATTAACTTGCAGGGACGGACATTTATGCAAACTATCGATGATCCGTTCAAGGCTGCGGATTGGGCGTTGAGTAGAGTTGCACATGATACAAAAGTCGTCCTCATTGATATGCATGCTGAAGCTACTGCGGAAAAAATGGCGCTTGCATGGCATCTCGATGGACGTGTGAGCGCATTTGTAGGGACACATACGCACATCCCGACTTCTGATGCACGGATTCTTCCGAAAGGTACTGCGTATATTACGGATGTTGGAATGACCGGGCCGTACGATTCGGTGATCGGGATGAAAAAAGAAATTGCGATCCGCCGGTTCCAATTCCAGACACCCTACAAATTCGAACTTGCTGAACATGACGTACGGATGTGTGCGGTCTTTATTCAAGTGGATGCAGAATCCGGCAATGCAACCAAGATTGAACAAGTGATCTTTCCAAGTTTTCAATAGTGTCGCTGTTCTTCTATGACTTGGTAATTTAGCAACCAACTTTTACTATGACTCAGTACTTAAAAACCGAATTGAATTTCAACGACCCGGAGTTCTTATCGGCGCTTGATGATATGTCGTTCTGGGCAGCTCCTTTTGGAATCAAACTGCTCAGCCTTGTGCGGTACAGAAGAAATATTCATGCCCTTGATATTGGCTTTGGATCAGGTTTCCCATTGGTCGAGCTTGCGATGCGTCTTGGCCCAACGTGCAAAGTATTCGGTATTGACCCGTGGAAAGCAGCTCTTGAACGGACAAAATTTAAATTGAGATATACAGGCGTGCCAAATGTTGAACTTGTCGAAGGCGTGGCTGAACGAATGCCTTTCGATAACGATTTTTTTGATCTGATCGTTTCCAATAACGGAATGAATAATGTTCAGGATTTTTCCAAAACACTGAGTGAATGCAGACGTGTCTCCCGGCCCGGCGCTCAATTTGTCTTTACATTTAATACGGACCAGACATTCGCTGAATTTTACAATGTGTTTCGTGAAGTTTTGAACGAGAGCGGTTTGAAGGAATTATGCGTGAAGGTTGACGATCATATCTATGAGAAGCGCAGGCCGGTTGCCGAATATAAAAATATGCTCGAGCAATCGAACTTTCATATCAATGCATTGTATGAAGATGAGTTCGATTTTAAATTTTCAGACGCTACAGCAATGTTGAATCATTTTTCTATGAAGATCTTTATGGCAGCGTGGAAGGAATTAGTGCCTGACCAATGGAGAGAGGATGTTTTTCAGAACATCGAGTATAAATTGAATCTCTTGGCTGAACGGGCGAAAAGCTTTTCCATGAACGTTCCATTTGTTGCGATCGATTGTCAAAACGCAAAGGATGAGCCATGGCAGAAATTATAGACGGAAAGAAAATTGCAGAAGACATCAAACGCGAGGTGAAGGAAGAAACCATCCGTTTGAAAGAAACGAAAGGAATTGTTCCTGGACTTGCGGTAATTCTTGTCGGAGACGATCCCGCATCGCAATCGTATGTACGCTCGAAAGGGAAGCGATCTGAAGAAATGGGATTTTATTCGATCACGGAGCAGATGCCGGCTGATACCTCGGTGCAAGTATTGCTAAGAAAAATTGACGAGTTCAATCGTGATCCGAAAATTCATGGAATTCTTGTTCAACTGCCGCTGCCGAAGCATTTGAATGAGCAAACAGTGATTCAAGCCATTGATCCGCGTAAAGATGTCGATGGTATTCATCCGATGAGCATCGGAAAATTGGTTATAGGGATTGATACATTCAAATCGTGCACACCTGCGGGAATTCAAGAACTTCTCGTTCGAAGCGGCAATGATCCATCAGGAAAACACGTTGTTGTCGTTGGCCGCAGCAACATCGTCGGTAAACCGGTTGCGAATATCTTATTGCAAAAACAGCGCGGTGCTAATGCTGTAGTCACTGTCGCGCACACGGGCGCTTCCGATCTCGTATCCTATATCAAATCTGCAGACATTCTTATCGCCGCCATCGGCAAACCGGAATTTATCACTGGTGCAATGTTAAAGCCAGGCGTTGTCGTCATTGATGTCGGTATTAATCGCGTTGAAGATACTTCGAAACCTAAAGGATACCGTATCGTCGGTGATGTACATTTTGAATCTGCATCGAAAATCGCGAAGGCTATCACGCCCGTCCCTGGCGGTGTCGGCCTCATGACGGTTGCGATGCTCTTGAAGAATACGTTGAAGGCAGCAAGCAATGTGCAATGATCAATGAAGAGTGATCAAGAACAGTTAGGAGTAAACGAAGATAGTTGTTTCTTGATGCTGTGTATTTTTTATCCTGCTACGTAATATTCCAAAATTTTTCTGTAATGGTATCCGTAAATTGTGAAGGTGATTGCAAGTGGAAACATGCGCGGACGTGTGAAGAGTGACCAGAAAAATAACCTCCAGTACTGCACGCGTTCCTTATCGATAATACCGAGTATAATCACAGATCGCAAGAGCGCCTTGAAGTGGTCTGCTTGTACTAACGGAACTTTAACTTTCGGAGGATTATACGTCCGAAGGAACTCTTTGACGCGGGCGTAATATTGTTTTGACGAATAAATATTTTCCAGAATCGATCGATATCCATTGACGAGAAAATCATAGTTCATCTTAGGAATAAAATTCATTGAGAAATCTGTATTATCACCTGACATTGCTTTAAGCAATCGTCCTTCTTTCAGCATCCGTTTATAGAGTCTTGTACCTATTGGTGCATTCAGCAATCCGACCATTGCAGTAACGATGCCGCTCTCTTGAATGAACTCGACTAACTTCTGAAAGATTGAACTCGGATCGCTATCAAATCCGACGATAAATCCACCCTGCACTTGCAGTCCTTTGTGTTGAAGTTTCTTCACCGATTCGACAAGATTGCGGTTTCTATTCGGGCTCTTTTTACACTCAATTAAACTTTCTTCATTCGGTGATTCGATACCGACGAATACCGCATTGAACCCTGCTCTCACCATCAAATCCATCAACTCTTCATCGTCGGAGAGATTGATGGAAGCTTCTGTGTTGAGAGCAAACGGATACTTTCTTTGTTCCATCCAATGTATCATTGCGGGCAGAATTTCTTTCTTCAGCAATGCCTTATTGCCGATGAAGTTGTCGTCAACAATGAAAACATCGCCTCTCCAGCCGGTAGAGTACATAGCTTCTAATTCCAAAAGCATCTGTTCCTTTGTTTTTGTTCTCGGTACGCGTCCGTACAGAACTGTAATGTCGCAGAATTCGCAATCGTACGGGCAGCCGCGTGAGTATTGAATATTCATGGATGAGTAATACTTCGAATTGATGAGATTCCACAAAGGAACAGGAGTTGTTGTAACATCTGCCCATTGATCGGTCTGGTAAATATGGCAAGCATCACGATTTCTTATATCCGCGAGAAATTGTGGCAGGGTCAACTCTGCTTCATTGAGGACAAGATAATCGACATCCTTGAATTCGTCGGGGAATGATGTGAACAACGGTCCGCCGGCGACAATCTTTTTACCCATTGTTTTACATCGCTCAATGACAGCTCGCGCTGATTTCAATTGAATCGACATACTGCCAAGGAAAACGAGGTCAGCCCATCTCAATTCAATTTCTCGTAAGTCTTGCACATTCATATCAACCAAACGCTTGTTCCATGAATGAGGCAGCAGTGATGCTACGGTCAGCAGTCCGAGCGGCGGAAAGGTTGTACGCTTGGAGACAAACTTGAGTGCATGCTTGAAACTCCAGAACGTATCAGGAAATTTTGGGTTGACGAGGAGAATGTTCATCGATCGAACCCTTTCAGCTTAGAGGTAAAAAAGCCGAGCATGTTGGGAGCGATTACAATACGTATGCATAAAGCGCGGAAAGTTCAGCGCGTCTATTACAATCCGGAGGAAGAATAATTCCGATCGAAAAATGAACCCAGAGCGCTCTGTTAAATATAGAGCAGTCGGGAATTCAAAACAACTTCAATTATTATTTTTTTATAAAAATTCTTTCGAAAAGAGCCGAGTAAAACCATCGTATGAAATAAGTGGAATAATTTCAAATGCGATCAGACCTGCCTTCACCAACGGTAATGTTGCAAGTACAGATTGAGCTTCTTTAACATCTTTGCATTCTAGAATCAGCACTGCTTCATTTCGATCCTGTCGGAAGTACAGCTCGCGGATCGTTCCTTGTTGATGTAGTTCCCAAGCCCGCATTGCCTCTGTTTTCAAAATTGCGGGAGTAAATTGCTCGTCCGTTATCCCAGCGATCTCTTTTTCAAGCGCGAGAATTTTCATAAAGGATATCGTCTCAGGATGAAATTGTTGATTTCTCGACTGGTGTATTCGGAACTGGATTAAAGAGTCGGATGGTTTCGTCGTTCAGAAGCACCCAAATACTGTAGACCCCAAGAACAGTGCCGAGTGGAATATGTATCAGATTAAAGAACGATATAACGAGCAATGTAATCCGTCCCCATTCTTTTCTTTTCATCACACCAACAGCTCCAATAATCCCGATAATAGCAAAGACTAAGATCAGAATTCCGATAACCGTCAGGATAAACGGTACGATATCTAACACTTCCGGAGGGACTTCATCCATTCCGTGGTGATTATACCGGGAGATTAACTCAAAGAAATATCTGAATCCAATTGCGATGGCAAAGAGAACAAATGAGCCAATGAGAGCAAAAGAATCATACACAATATTCAGAATGCCGACGAGTGTAAAATGTTTTTCCATGATGCGCCGCTCCTTTCCGAAAGTATAGTTCAAGAATTGGATTCGATTTATTATACGATCTTTTTTGTCCGAAAGTTATAACAATTTGGAAGGAAGTAACCACCGCATTGATTGAAAAAGAATGCAATCCACATATTTGGTAGGGAAGTCGTTGCTTCGTCATTTAAGTAACTCAAATAAGGAGATTACCAAGTTATGGGCACACAAGCGAAGGTGCATATCTATTGCCGTTATCGCTGTTTCGGCAACGTGAGCCGTGAGGTGGCGACTTTAGTAGACGGTGAAAAGTCATCCGGCGTCTATGCTGTATCTTGGGAAGCATCGCGTCTATCCAGCGGAGTATTTATATATCGACTGAAGATTGGAGATTTTACAGATGTCAAAAAAATGATACATATGAAATAATATTGCGCGGTACAATTTTTGAAAATATTTTTCCTTGCGTTTGTTTGGATGCTTGTTTATGTTTGACAGGTTGTTTGAAGAAAATGTGTACGATGATAAAGACATGAGGTAAGAAATGCAATTTGCTCGTAGTAGTGGAATACTTTTACATCCCACATCATTGCCGGGGCCTTATGGTTCCGGGGATCTTGGTATTTCAGCATATCAATTCGTTGATTGGTTGTCAATTGCAGGTCAATCACTTTGGCAAATGCTTCCGTTGGGACCTGCAGGTATGGCGAATTCCCCATACATGTCGCTCTCTGCTTTTGCGGGAAGTCCCTTGCTCATTGACCTGGAGGAATTGGTATCACAAGGTTGGTTGGTTCAGAACGAACTTGAAACGTTCACGAATGATTCGAAAACCCGTGTGAAATATCAGGAAGTCGCAGTATTTAGAATGAACTTGCTTTGGAAGGCCGCCCAATACTTTTTTGAACATGGGAATGAAAAAGAGCGTCAACACTTTGGTTCTTATTGCGAAACAGAAAAAAAATGGTTGAATGATTATTCGTTGTTCCAGGCGCTGAATGATCAATATGGCGGCAAGGAATGGATCGTTTGGGATCATGATCTTGTGCATCGAAAACCTTCGGCTCTCAAACAAGCAGCAGAAAGATGGAAAGCACAAGTGCATTTTCATAAGTTCATGCAATGGTGCTTTGCACGGCAATGGAAAAAATTAAAGAAATATGCGAACGATCGAAATATCAAACTTGTTGGGGATATCCCGATCTTTGTTGCACATCATAGTGCAGATGTTTGGTCCAATCAGGAGGCATTCTCTCTTGATAAGGACGGGAGACCTCTTGTTGTTGCGGGCGTCCCACCAGATTATTTTAGCGAAGATGGTCAGCGATGGGGCAATCCATTATATCGATGGGATGTTATGAAACGACAAAAATATCAATGGTGGATTGAACGGTTTAAAAAAACGTTTGACCTCTTTGATATCCTCCGCATCGATCACTTCAGAGGATTTGAAGCGTATTGGAGAATTCCGGCGAAGGAAAAAACAGCACGAATTGGGAAATGGGTAAAAGGACCAGGCAAAGATCTCTTCAAAGCGATCGAAAAGAGACTTGGAACATTGCCGATTATTGCCGAAGATCTTGGTGTTATGACACCAGAAGTTACTGCACTTCGGGAAACATTTGGTTTTCCGGGAATGAAAGTGCTACAATTTGCATTCTCAACCGATCCCAAAGATAATTTTCTTCCTCATGTTTTTGACAAGAATTGTGTAGTCTACACCGGCACTCATGATAACGATACAACCATTGGTTGGTATGGAAAGGCTACGGAACATGAGCGCGATTTTGTCAGGCGGTACTGCAAAACGAGCGGAAACGAAATCCATTGGGATCTCATAAAACTGGCATTGCAATCCGTTGCAGATATTGCAGTGATACCATTCCAAGATGTCCTTGGTCTGGGCAATGAGGGAAGAATGAACTTTCCAGGCACAGTCGATGGAAATTGGGAATGGCGTTTTACATGGGAACAACTAGAACCATGGGCAACAACCAGGTTATACGAACTGTCCGCATTATATGGGAGGTGTACACCTGAGAGATTGAATCTTCTCCCATCATAATCGAGAGATTCTATGCTTAGTTATTATCTATGAACAATTGAAACGCAGGAGTGTGATCCCTGCTTTTATAGGAAAATGCCATACTGGTGAAACATGAGTAGAAACCAAATTAAATTGTTAAAAGTACATCGTAAAAATACACATTCAAAGTTATTTGCTCCGCCAACCATCTCCTCTTGACTTAAGAAAGGAACCCCCTTCCTTAATAATGCGTTGAAATGCATCAAAGATATCAAAGATAAAAATTAACTTGACTCTAAAAAGTATTTTCTAAATATTGGAAGCGCTTCCATATGGAAACGCTTCCATGCATGAGATGATATGAATATGGCTGTCACCATTTATGATATTGCAAAAAAAGCTAACGTCGGAATAGGGACAGTATCACGCGTGCTCAATAAAAATGCGAGCGTTTCAACGAAAACACGCACTCGCGTTTTGCAAGTAGTCTCAAGATTAAATTATAGACCTCATCCCTATGCTATTGGTCTCGCTCGTCAAAGAACAAATTCAATTCTCTTTACAATTCCATTTTTTGCAACGTTTTTCTATCTAGAAATTCTTCGCGAGATTCAAAAACGTTTATCGGATCTCGATGCCAGTATTATTTTATTAGGCATCAATCATCCTGATCAAATTGCAGAAACGCTTCGCCTTAATATCCATCGTAATCGAGTCGATGGTATTGTGTTATGTTCCATGAAGATTCCGGATCAATTGGCAAAGAGTACGCTATTTAAAAAAATCCCGATGGTGCTTGTAGATACATATCACAAAGAATTTGATTCCTTTGCTGTGAATAATGTACAGGGAGGATACACAGCCACAAAACATCTTCTTGATCTTGGCCATACTCGGATTGCGATATTAAATGCGAATCTCAGGAGCGTTCCTGCAAAAGAGCGGTTTAAGGGATATCAAATGGCAATGATGGATGCTCATAAAAAATTACATGAGTGCCTCATCCGAAAAACGAAATCTGAATATCTTGATGGATTTACCCGAGAGAACGGTTATGAGATGATGAAGGAGTTGCTGAAACTTGGATCAGATAGACCGACAGCGGTATTCGCGGCGAGTGATATTCAGGCATATGGTGCACTTGCGGCAATTTCAGAGATGGGTTTACGCTGTCCGGAGGATATTGCACTTATAGGATTTGATGATTTAGAACTTTCTGGACCGCTTGGATTGACATCCATGCTGCAGCCCATGTCTGAGATGGGAACGTTAACCATCGAGAGATTGCTTGAGCGAATGAATAATCATGATCTTTCTATATTCCATAAAACTTTCGAACCGACATTAATAGTACGCAGAACAACACTTCCTTTGGGAAGAATCGCAAAAAGTGCTTAACGGAATATGCTAGCAAAACAAAAACCATGTCACTATGAATTAGAAAACAGGAGAATCATGTTTACACGAATAGTGCATTCTCTTTTCATCATCTCTTTTCTTTCTTCCCTCGCTCTCGGGGGGTCCACGGGAAAGATCTCTGGTGTCGTGAAAGACAAGAAGACAGGCGATCCGATCATCGGCGCGAATGTAAGGCTCGAAGGAACCACTCTGGGTAGCATGACGGATTTTGATGGGAAGTACTTCATGATCAACGTCCCTCCGAATGATTACAGCATGGTGGTGACAATGGTTGGATATACTCCATCGAAAACTACCGGTGTACGCGTCAAGGGAGATTTGACTACAACGATCGATGTGGAGATCACAGAGACAGTTCTTCAGATAGGAGAGGCAGTTGAGGTGGTGGCTGAGCGACCGCTCGTACAAAAAGATCTCACCGCAAAAACCGCGATTGTGAGCGGCAACGATATTGCCGCCATGCCAGTGTCAGAAGTTGGGGCGGTTGTGAATATGCAGGCAGGATTTGTCTCAGGGAGTCTTCGCGGCGGGCGCAGTGGTGAAGTAGCATATTGGATTGATGGAGTGCCTGTAACGGATGCATTCAACGGAAGTCAGATTGTTGAAGTGAATAAGAGCCTTGTTCAAGAACTCCAGGTTATATCAGGTGCATTCAATGCAGAGTATGGCCAAGCGATGTCGGGTATTGTGAACATTACATCCAAAGAAGGAGGCTCGAAATTTTCCGGAGGATTAGGAATTTATGGAGGGGACTATGCCCTGACGAATGATAGTATTTTCCCGGGGAATAGTTTTAAAGCTAATAATATAAGAAATATCGAAGGGAACTTAAGTGGACCTCTTTTGACAGACGATCTCACTTTTTTTACTAATGCTCGATACATCTATTTTAATGGCTGGGAAAAAGGATATCGAAGATTTAATCCGTGGAATATTCCAAAATTAACAAATGACCAATTGGAATCTGTTTTTTCTGATGGAAAGGGAGATAGTTCGATCGTTCCAATGAACTGGAGTGAGCGATATTATGCACAAGCGAAACTCACATGGCATATTTCTTCATTGATGAAGTTTTCTGTTGATTATATCTACGATGACACAAAAAAGAAAGGCCTTGATGCATTTGGTAATTATCGTCGGGATTATTTCTATAATCCGGATGGAGTAGGGAATCAGTATAACTTAAGCAATACAATTATTTTTCAATTTAATCATAGCCTCAGTTCGAGTACGTTCTACACGATTGGGGGATCAATCTTTAAAAAAGATTACAAGTATTATCTCTATGATCTGCAATACCAAGATTCTACACTCTCAAACGGTGATCATGTACAGAATGAAGTAGTCGATCCGTACGGACCTCATTATGTAGATCCCAACTTATCAGTTGCACCTGCTTATTCTTTTATGGTCGGCGGTACTGATCCCAACAAAGACCATCGTTCTACTCAAACCGCGCTTATCAAATTTGATCTGACTAGTCAAATGGATGAAATGAATATGGTAAAGTTCGGTGTTGAGTATCGTTCTCATGACATTACAAATGAACATATCGAATTGAAGTCGGCGAGTTCACAAACAGGATTCGATCCTGCCATTCTCAGGCCGTATATTCGAACGATGATTCTAGATATTAATTCTCCCTATCACGATTACTATGAACATCATCCAAAAGAATTTTCTGCCTACTTACAGGATAAGATGGAGTATAAGAACGTTATTGTTAACGTTGGAGTTCGGTTCGATTATTTTCAACCAGATGGGCTTGTACTGAATGATGCGCATCCGGATACCAGCGATCCGTTGCATTATATGTATACCGTGAACGATCCAAGCATTGACAGTCCGGTACGAAGTGATCATCTTGATGTGAGCCAGCAGGGTGGTTCTACAACGCTTCAGCAACGGGAACAATATTGGTACAAATCGGCAACTTCAAAATATGCTGTCAGTCCAAGATTAGGTGTATCTTTCCCTATTACAGATAGAGGCATTGTTCATTTTTCCTATGGTCATTTCTTCCAACTGCCGGGATTCGAACGGCTTTATGAAAACCCCAGATTCAAAATTAGCCAAAATTCTTCCGGTATAATTGGTATCATGGGTAATACTGATTTGAAACCAGAACAGACGGTAAGCGCAGAACTTGGTGTCCAGCAGCAATTATCTGAAGACGTCGCATTTGATGCGACAATATATATGAGAGATATTCGAGGCCTCACACAAACTGCAATTTTTGATGTAAGTGGAGGAGGACAATATGCCCAATATGCAAATAGTGATTTCGGGACTGTCAAAGGAATCGTACTGACGGTAGACAAGAAATTCTCTGGAGGAATAACAGCACGAGTTGATTATACTTATCAGGTTGCCGATGGAACTGCGTCTGACCCCCAACAGGCTAAGAATAGGATAGCAGGAGGAGGACTTCCGGATATTCAAATGGTACCTTTAGATTGGGATCAACGGCATACCTTAAATGTGTCGTTAAACTATACAATGACTTCCTGGGGTGTCAGTTCCATCCTTCAATATGGTTCTGGATCGCCTTATACACCTGATCTTTCGAATCCAAGTACCGGAACGACGATAGTAACAAATAGTCAAATAAAGCCATCAACGTTTAATTGTGATCTCCGTGCATATTATGAGTTGAATCTTAATCCTCTGAAGCTCATATTCTTTACACGCATTTTCAATGTTTTTGATACACGAAATCAAAAAGGCGTTTATGCTTCCACGGGGCGTGCTGATTATGATTGGATTAACGAGATGCAGGCAAGGTCTGTTAAATTATATGTCAATACTGTTGATCAATGGTTCACGGATGGAACAAAATATTCTGAACCGCGTCGTTTTGAATTTGGCATGAATCTGGAGTTCTAACTTATGAAGACAATCATTCGATTGGTTCTTTTTTCATCAGTTGTTTTCTTGAACAATGCAGATATCATTGTTCAAGCACAGCAGTCAAGCGGGCGTCAATATCGTCAATGGGCCATAATGAACGGCAACCAGGTTCAGACAGTATTTGGCAACTGGGGTGTCATTGGCCAGCCACAGGAACAAGGGCATAGGGGCGCTTGGAAATATCCGAATAATGGATACCTCGGTGATGTCAGCCCCTTGGTGGGCGCTGAAGTGAAGTACGATTCGGTTTCTGTTTTTCATGAAGTTGTTACAGTTCCCGTCAATCGTCCGACTCTTTTATTAGATACAGATCCGCGTACAGGAAAATATTGGACATTTGAGCCTGAGAATGGATATTATAATCCCAGTCGGCAACCGTCTAAAGTTGCAATGAGTGATGATAAGAGTTCGTGGCCTCCGACTTGGCCGGATAAGGTTCAAGATACAAAAGATCCGGGGTGGGCAGGATTTTGGAATGGATATAAAGAAAAGAAACCGACTGCTGATCTGGAAACTTACTTCGTGATGGATGACAATAATGATGAAAGATTTAGTGATCCGTCAAACAATCCGAAGGGAATACAGTTCAGACCCAATGCATCGGATTTAACGAGAAAAGGGCTTGGCTTTGTCATGAAAGTACGCGCCATGCAATGGGGTTCGCAACCTCTTGCCCAAGATAATATCTTTTGGCTGTATGAAATCACGAATACCGGAACTACGAATTATGATCGAGCTGTTTTTGGAATGCTCGTGGGAACCTATGTTGGCGTTACATCGGTGGAAGACTATGGCGAATACAACGATGATTGGTCATTTTTTGATGTAAAGGAGAATATTACTTACACTGGTGATATTAAAGCGATAAGAGGGCAGTGCATGAAGAATCCATTTTGGCAGCCAACCCCTTGCAGTGGAGCCGGACTTGTCGGGTATGCTTTTCTTGAAAGCCCGGGAAATCCTTATGACGGTATCGATAATGATGGCGATGCAGATTCTTCATCCTCAGGAAGGCTTGCCCCTAGATTCACTTCGGCAAGTTTTGATTCCACTCTTCTGACATCAGGAAAACAAATTGTTCTGATTCGGGATGATTATAGCCGATATATTTATACGATTCCTTCTGCCGATTCAGTTCAGATCACAACCCATGGACTAACTCGATGGATTTATCCAGGGCAAACATGGGTGAGTGAAGGGAATAAATTGAGTGATGGTACTATTAATCCCAATGCTTATGACGGTGTTGATAACGATTACGATGGCCTTATCGATGAAAACTATTTCTTGCATTATGAACAAGTGAAAAGAACCAAAGAAGGAACAGTGTTGTTTGACATGCTGCGCCCTGTAGCGTATGTGGATTATTTTACAGGAATGGGTAGCGATCCTTATAGCATGATTGATGAACGGCGTGATGATAGAATCGATAACAATAAGAACTGGAACGTTCTTCATGATGACAATGGAAGAGACGGCAGTCCAAATACCGGAGATTATGGAGAAGGCGACGGCCTACCGACGTCCGGTTACGATGACAATGGTTATGATACAGGTTCGCCTGGGGAATGGCATATCGATAAAACCGATGTGAATGAATCGGATCAAATTGGACTGACGAGCTTCTTTTATTTTTCACCCGCAGGTAATTTTAAAATGGGTGACAAAGACACAATGTGGTTGTATTTGGCACCCGGGTTCTTCGATGTTCCCAACGTGATCCAAAATAACAGGCCTGTCGATGGTGCCGATGGAGATTTTATTTACGGCTCAGGATATTTTCCTCTGCAGGCAAAGAAAACAGAGCGCTTCTCTCTTGCGTTGGTGTACGGCGGGGGTAAAAACCAGGGATATGATGTTGATGTGGCAGACCTGTTAAAGAACAAAAGAACAGTTCAAAAAATTTATGATGCGAACTATCTATTTCCGTTGCCACCGGATTTACCCACTCTTACAGCAGTTCCGGGAGATGGAAAAGTTACATTGTACTGGGACCGGGTTGCGGAAGAGACAATCGATCCTCTTCTACAGACGAAAACATTTGAAGGATATAAACTGTATCGTTCAACGGATCCTACGTTTAATGATATTCACACGATTACCGATGGATATGGTTCGCCCCAAGGACGCCGTCCAATAAAACAGTGGGATCTCAATGATGGTGTCAAAGGATATTTCCATACTTCAGGTCAATTGTTTGAAGATATTTCCGGGTTTGCCTTCTACCTGGGCAATAATACCGGCATCGAACACAGCTACGTCGATAGTTCGGTACAAAACGGTAGAACATACTATTATGCGTTGGTTGCCTATAATACCGGGAATGAATATTTGGAAATTCTTCCGGCAGAGAATAAAATTAGTGCTTCGATCTCTCCTCAGGGAACGGTAAGTGTAGGCCAGAATTGTGCGGTGGTTGTACCGAATGCAAAAACTCTTGGTTATATTCGGCCAAAGGATGGTATATTACTCGACCATCTTTCAGGTGTTGGAACCGGCGACGCCTATTATAAAGTGATAGATGAAACAAAAACTACTGGTCATCGCTACCGTGTCGAGTTTCTCGATACACAAGTAGATAGTGTCGATAACAACAATAATGGCCTCATCGATTTGGCGGACTCTACTGAATGGGACCGTATAACAACAAATTACAGTGTGAGAGATCTTGAGTATCAAACGGAAAAATTTATTTCCCAAGACACTATTGTTGTAACACTACAGCACAAATATTTGATCCCGGGGACAATCAAAGTCTATAGTGACCAAGGAGTGTTGATACCTGAATCATTATATAAATTGAACATCAAGACAGGCCAAATTCACGGATTCTACGGAGGATCACTTCCAGCCGGGAAATATACTATTCAGTACCAGTATTATCCGGTCTATCAAAGTAAATATATCCGGGGAACACCCTATACAACAGATAGCAAAGATGCGGATGTTTTTGATGGTGTAGAACTTATTTTCAATAATCCTTGGTCGGTCGCAAAAGACGATTCAACAACGAAGTGGATAACCAACAAGACGAAATATAGTTTCAATATGCTTTTAACGGACCTATATGACGATAACGGAAATCCCTTGATGCGCGGCTATAGAAAGCCTTGTGATTACGAATTTCAATTCGACTCTACAAAATTCATTGATACATCCTATGCAGATCCGATTTTATATTCTGATGCAATCCCGACAAATTTTCGGATTTATAATAAAACCGAGAAGACCTATCTTAAGTTCAGTTATACAACCTTGAACTTCCTAAAACGTGGTCGCTTAGCACCGAAAGATGACATCTTCCTGTATGAAAAAGATCCGCGCGGCGAGTATGAATATACCTGGGAATTATTCTTTGATTCCGAGGATGGGAAAGTGATCCCATATCATACCGATGATACACTCCGGATCTGTACAACGAAACCATTCTCTCAAGGTGATACGCTTGCTTTTATCACCACAAAACCGAAGTCAGATCCTTCCACATTGACACAGGATGCACTCTCAAGGATTCGCGTTGTGCCAAATCCTTATGTAGCATCCTCAACACTGGAATCGCCTTTACCGCCCAGCGTCACAAGCGGTCGTCTCCGCCGGATTGACTTCATTCATTTGCCGGCATCAGCAAAAATCCTTATCTACACATCGCGAGGAGACCATGTTATTTCTCTTACACAGAGCGGCAATATTGAAGATGGACACGTCTCGTGGAATTTAAAGACAAAAGAAAATCTAGATGTAGCGTTTGGCGTCTACTTCTATGTGATAGAATCGTCGATTGGAACGAAAACTGGTAAATTAGCGATTATCAAGTAAGTGGAGACGGCCATGATAAAGAAAACATATGAAGTCTTTACAACTCTCTCTCTGTGTGCTTGTCTTGTGTTTTTCGGATATTCAAAATCGATAGCTCAAGCAAAGGTCAGTACCACCGCTGCACAATTTTTGGGAATATCAATTGGAGCACATGCATTAGGAATGGGTGGAACGTCGGTGGCTTCTGCGTATGATGTAAGTTCTATTTATTATAATCCAAGTGCGTTTTCTCAGTCTCATAAGACACAGGTGCTTGTCTCAACAACTGACTGGCTTGTGGGTTCAAAACTTCGTTGGTTAGGAGCAATGATCGACGTTGATGGATCCAATGCTTTTGGAATAAGTATTACGCAGCTTGCTTACGGCGAAGAGATGGTCACCACGGAAAATAATCCGGAAGGAACGGGAGAGCGATGGTCTGCCCAGGATCTTGCCGTTGCAATGTCATACTCCCGGAATTTAACCGATCGGTTTTCGATAGGAGGTTCTGCAAAATATATCAGCCAATCTATTTGGAATGAATCTGCAAGCACCATAGCCTTCGATATCGGATTGCTCTTTGTGACGGGATTTCATGATATGCGCTTGGGTATGTCCATTGCAAATTTTGGCGGCGATATGAAAATGGATGGACGCGATTTACGAAAAGTCATAGATACAGATCCAAGCAATGCGGGTTCCAATAAACTCAACCTCGCAAATTTGGTGACAGATCCCTGGCCTATACCGCTTATATTCCGGGTGGGGTTGGCTATGGATCTCGTGAAGAACGAAACCGCCTTAGTCACAATTGAATGTGATGCACTTCGTCCTAGTGATAATGTGGAAGTGATTAATCTTGGAGCTGAAGTGACACTCTTGAATCTTGTGAGCCTGCGCGGCGGGTACAAATCCCTTTTTCAAACAGATTCAGAAGAAGGATTAACACTTGGCTGTGGCTTGAAATATTCAGAATTGGGATCCATGGGATTGGAAGTAAATTATGCTTACCAACAGTTTGGTCGATTTGGTAATATAAATACGATTTCAGTAGCGGTACTTTTCTAATTTTCTGAAAAATAATTCATTTATGAGTAAATCTCCGAAATATTATCAATCAAGAAAGGGGGCATGAAATTGAAATTGTTAATGGATAGAGGTGGAAATAATTGTTTTAAGAAACACATTTATTTTTATTCAAGATAAAGAGGAGAAGGAATTATGAGAACCAGGTTTATTATTTTTACACTTATGAGCATTCTGATCTGTGTGTTTACAGTAAATGCACAGATCCCCAAAATAACCGTAGTTACAGATACCGTGACTGTGAATTTCCTGATCAATTCATCCACAGTACCTGATACACTCTACCCTACTTCGACTTTGCAGGTTCGAGGCAACCGATTACCGTTGACATGGACCGATTTAACCGGTGCCCGAGCTGTAAACATTGGTGGAGATTTCTGGATTGCAACAGTAAAGTTTCTGCTTAATCGCGGCGATACTTCTGTAACAGCTTACAAATTTTTTACAAATCCAAAAGAGTCAATTACAGCTACCGATAATGGTTGGGAAAGTAATAGCTCAGACGGTAATTTTTCAGGCTCTGATATAGGTAACCGAAGACTTAATCTTGGACCTTATACAGGCAATAAAGATACTACAGTTCCTCTTCAGTATGTTAACGGGCGGACAACCAATATTCAATTCTGGAAACCGTATGTTCCTTCGGCAGACAGTGTGGCTGTGATATTCCGTATCAATATGCAGTCAGATGAAGGATTCAGCCAAAAGGGACAGAAGATGGGTGTGCGGGGTAGTATGCCGCCTTTATCTATGAATAGGACAATTTTCCTTACAAGAGAAAATGTCCATGGCAATAGTGGTCAAAGTGCGTATGACGGGACAAACTTCTGGTCCGGAGTGGTTAAATTTCCGAAAAGTGCTGCGGCAGACACCATTTTTTATAAATTTGTCATCCATCTCCTTGCAGATGATTCAGCTTCAGTCCCATTATATGAGACAAATATTGGTGCTGCTCCTGATGTAACACCGGGAGGAACGAATCGGTTTCTACTTTTCAAACCTACAATGGATGACACCACCCTCTTCTGGAAATGGTGGCAAAACACTCCGATACCACCATTCTCTGGCACGGACGTTATCGCCATGACTTTCCGGGCAGATCTTGCCGAGGCAATTACAGAAAATGGATTTGCTTATGGTGATACACTTGTTGTGCGAACCGGATATAATAATAGTGCTACAGGGATTGTTGAAAAAAGGATGACAAGGATGGGAACATCCTCAAAATACACGGGGACATATAACGTAACAACAAAACTTGGTACAGCCCTCTATTATCAATATTATCGAACTCCAAAGAGCGGAGAAGTGAGAGAGAACTATTACAATTTTTCACATCCGGGTGCACAAGCTACAGCAGAGAAACGCCAGATTATTACAGCTGGTACCTCGATGGCGGTTTATGATACGATTTATTCGACAACTGAAGAACATCGTATGCCGAGATTCCGTAGTATGAAAACTATGAAACAAAACGTACTCGTTACATTCACTTGCGATGTCCGCCCTGCAATATATCAATTGAAAAAGGGATCAATTTTGGATGCATGGAACATTACGAATTATAATATGAGTGATCCTGACAGCGTAATTCTTGGCGGTGTCTGGATGAATGGCCCCGCAGTTGGCGGTTGGGATATCGGTGGTGCTTGGGGCCCAGACCGTCGTCTGAAAGACACTTGCAAGATGTGGGATGATGGAACACATGGCGATTTAATTGCACACGATACAATCTACTCGTTGCAGTGGGCTGATACCACTGGAAGCCTGGTGGGCCAGGAATTTAAATTTGGCATTTTTGGCTGCGATAACGAAGGGGGCTTTGGGAATAATCACATAGAAAACGTCAGTGATCTGAATCCCACATTCACCCTTCCTTCGCAATTTGGCAGCATTGATCCTGTGCGCTTTGATGCATGGGATTATACTACCCATCGTCCGGTTGTAACGGGAGTTAACAATGCTCAGGTCGTTCCGTTGACATATAGGCTTGAACAGAATTATCCAAATCCATTCAACCCATCCACTCGAATTGACTATGAAATCCAGTCAGCGAGTACGGTGTCATTGAAGATTTTCAACCTATTGGGTCAGATGGTTGGGACATTAGTAAATGAAAAACAGGAAGCTGGAAAACACTTTGTTGTGTTCGACGCTTCAAAATTATCCTCAGGAATCTACTTCTATCAGATTACTGCTGGCAATTTCGTCGCAACAAAGAAGCTGATGTTCTTGAAGTAGCGAATAATTCAAAGAGAAGGCGGGAAGAAATTCCCGCCTTACTTTTTGATTGTTCTCCCCCGCGATAGACCACTCGAATGATTAAATATCCCCTGAATATTGCTTTATGTCTTTTGTTTATCTGTGTTGGTAGATCGCAGCCGGAAGAACATCAAAGTTCCTCAATCGCGCGGGCGGGAACGATGTATGTATCGGAACAGGAATTCCTGGAACGATATGAACTTCTTCCCGGGCAGTACCGAAACCGTGCCAATAACACAGAAGAATCTAAACTTGTTTTTCTATACTCTTTAGTTGCTGAAAAATTATTAGCCCAGGAAGCGCTCACGCGCCATATCGATCTGGATAGTGGTTATCAGCAGGCGATTGCCGGAATTAAAAAAATGTTGTCACGCGACCAACTCTATCGCGAAGAAATAAGCGGCAAGATTAAAGTATCCAAAGAAGAGATTCAAAAAGCCACCATTGACGCAAAACGCCAGCTCTTTCTCTCGTTTCTTTACTTTGAAGATACTACCGATGCAGCGTTTGTCAGAAAACAATTAAAGAACTGCAAACAGTTCAATCGCTTTCATATTGATACGACGATGGCAGCTCTTCGGGACACGGCAACGTTATTCTGGGGTGAAGCGGAAGCTACTATCGAACAAGCAGCATTTCGTTTGAAGAAGGGAGAATGTTCTCCCGTTGTTGAAGCGTCGACTGGATTTTATATCTTACATGTAGATAAGGATTTACCGAATCCATTTTATATTTCCATGCAGGACCAGGTTCTCTTTGAGCGGATTGAAACGAAGCTCCGGCTCAGGAAGGAAAAAGCACGGTTGGATGAATATCTTCAAGATATTCTCAAAACGAAAATTGGCTTTTCGCTTCCCCGGCCGTTTAAGATATTGGCAAAGGCCCTTACGGATGTATGGAGGTATGAATCTCCAGCGTCTGAGAAAATGATAACAGATTCGCTCTTAGAAGTACTGTACTTTCGTTGTCAATCAATTCTTCGAGATTCCATGGTTGTGGTTGGTTCTTCCTGTTGGTCTGTGGAGGATGTACTGTCGAGATTACGTGGAAAAATCTTTAAGATCGATCCAAGCCGGACAACAGGTATTGCCGCGCAGTTGAACAACCATATCCGTGTTCTCGTAGGACAAGAATTACTTGCCGAAGAAGCGCTTTCCCGGAAGCTCGATGAGCGGTGGTCGGTGAGCAAAGAACTCGACATGTGGCGTCAACAGATACTTGCAAAATATGAAGAAATGGATATACAGAGAACCGTTCAGGTGTCCGATCAGGATATATTTCAATATGTCTCGGAAACAAATCCAAAAATGCAATATCCACGCGTTCAAATTCGAGAGCTTCATACCAAGGATGTTCGCTCGATGGAACAAGCGCTTCTTGAGGTGCGTGCAGGAGCTTCAATAGAATCTGTAATTCGTAAAAGATCAAGCGACACGCTTACAGCACAAAACGGCGGACTTTCCGAGGAATTTGCAATCAACACACGTCATCCTCTCGGAATGCTCGCATGGAAGATGCAGGCAGGAGAACGTCAAGGCCCGCTTCAAGTAAAAGATGAGTATATATTCTTCGAGCTTGTCAAAAAAGAATTACCTGCTCGAATGACCGATTCAGCGTTTACCTCTTCGATGCGAACGGCAGCTACGGCTGCCCGTCGATTCAAACAAAAAAAGACTTTAGATGTATTCATCGCAAAAAGCGCTCAACAGCGCGGATTCGATATCTATGCAGATCGATTGAAACTTCTCCATGTGAGCAATACACCGATGATGACGTATCGAATACTTGGATTCGGAGGAAGAATGTTCGCTGCGCCGTTTGTTACCCGGCAAGTTGACTGGATAGAAGTGGAAAATCCGGAGAAGATACCATTGCCTTAATTTAAATTTGACTCTTTATTAGAGGGGTGATAAGTGAAAAAAGTTATCTTGGTAGCAGAAGTTATGCTGTTGTTTTCCTTTGTGCATTCTCAAGACAGCGTTGATGTAGCGTTTCGGTGCAATGCTGCGTCGAGCCCGACCGTTTTTCTTGTAGGTGAATTCAACGGGTGGAATAACTCCGCAACACCGATGCAATTTGTAGGGAACAATTGGTGGGAAAAAACTTTTCGTTTAAAGGTCGGCGGAAATCCTACGCCACCTTCTGTCGGTATTGTCGGCGCGTGGCAGTATAAATTTTATTCCGGAGTAAGCGGATGGCAGAACGATCCATTAAACATTCATCAAAATCCCAGCGATAATAACAACACTTATATCTATACCAAGGATCCGACAATCTATCAAATTCTTCCGAACCAGCGCCAGCCGCTTGTGAGGACCGGTAAACCAATTATTACGGCATTTCTTTTTCCGAAGGTTGACGCATCGATCGATACTTCATCCATTATCGTTTCCATTGATGGAAATCAATATACTAAACTTGGAAATCACTATGATGCGGTTTCGAAACAGCTTACTTTTCAAGTCCCGACTCCGTTGTTAAACGGAAAACATATTGTGATCGTCTCTGCGAGTTCTTCGGCAGGCGGTACAAATGCTGATACTGTCAACTTTACAACGCAAGCAGGTTTTATTCAGATCACAACACAGGGAGGATATGGTACCTACAATCCGAATCGAATGATTCGCGGCAGCGTGATGGATACATCGATTCATAGTGTCAAGCTTGTTCACAATTCGAAAGACACAGTAACCGTCTTTGCTTCAAATGGATTGTTCAGCATTGTTGATACATTGGTCGAAGGGATAAATAGTTTCAAAGCAATTGTTGATACGAACGGAGTTTTTGTGAGTTCCGATTCAGTATTGTTTACGTTACGTTTAAATCACACGCCATATGCAAAGGCATCAGTGAGTTCTTCTACATCAAGTCAAGTGACGTTGAGCGCTGCCGGGAGTACTGATCCGGATGGGCAGACACTGACGTTTACGTGGATAGACGATCCTAAAACTCCATTGCTGCTCAATGGCCAGCATGGTTCAACCATAGTCTTGACAAAGCCAACACAACCCGGTGAATATTATTTTTATTTAGTTGCGTCCAACTCTTCCGGTTTGGCAGATACGACGCGTTCGTATTTTATCATTGACGACGGTGGTTCTTGCACGAGTCCGACAATTGTCAGCAATCCGGAATGGGCGAAACGTGCACGCGTCTATTTCCTTTTTCCGAAAGCGTTCACATCAACGGGAACAATTCCTGCGGCGGCGCAACGTCTTCAATACATTCATGATATGGGATTCAATGTTATCTGGATGATGCCGGTGATGAAGAATGCCTACCCGATCGATCAGCATTACGGGCCGGGGTATAATATAGTGGATTTCTATACTGTTGCACCGGAGTACGGTTCGAATAACGATTTTAAAAATTTTATATTACAGGCGCATGCACTTGGAATAAAAGTGATTCTCGATGTGACACCGAATCATACGAGCCGATTTCATCCGTGGTCTCTCGATGCACATTTATTTCATGAAGATTCGCGGTATTGGACGTGGTATGAACATTCGATCATTCCTCATAACGACAACGGTCTCGGTCAATCGCTCGATGCCGACGGCTTTAATTATTACAGCGGCTTCAGCGATCAGTTATTAAATTACAATTGGAAAGATATCGATGCGCGTACTGAAATGATTAACGCGTATAAATACTGGATCAAGGTTTTGGATCTCGATGGCTATCGGTTCGACGTGTATTGGGGACCGCATCGCCGTTATGGCGAGGCATATATGGGAGATCCGGTTCGCGAAGCTTTGAAACATATCAAACCAGACATTCTGCTTCTTGGCGAAGATGACGGCACCGGTGGAGGCACTCAATATATCTATGCCGATGCAGGCGGTGGCCTTGATGCAGCATATGATTTTAAATTGTATTTCAATCAAATCAGGAGTTTTGGATTCACATCGTCTGCTGTAAATAATCTTAATTCCGATATTAACAACGGAGGATACTTCCCCGGTCCCAACTCACTCTTTATGAGATTCATGGAATCGCAGGACGAAGATCGCATAGCATATTTCTATTCCAATGGCACTTCGCTTGATGCAACGACAACTTTCAACCGTACGAAGCCGATGGCAACTGCGATATTCTCCGTACCTGGTTTCCCGATGATTTGGAACGGGCAAGAAGTTGGCTGGGGATACGGAATTTCCGGTGCGAAGGAAGACCGAAACCGCAGTACGATTGGATGGAATTTCCAGGGAGCATCGATACTTACTCCGCATTACCAGCGACTCGCGTGGATTCGCGGTACGTTTCCGGCGTTTATAACTCAAACATACGAACGTATGGAAACTGGAAATGGTAATGTGTACGGTATTTTGCGAAAATATCAGAATGGAAATGCAATTTCGTTATGCAATTTTAGTTCTGGAAATGCATCGGTTTCGTTAACGCTGACTGCAACCGGAACGCCGAATGTGTTGCTGCCAGACCCGCAGGATGGAAAAACATTTTACGCAAGCGATGTGTACAATGACTCGACATATCAAATAACCTTCACGGGCGGAGTGGCAAATTTTTTTATGAACATTCCCGCTTACGGTTCCGCAGTACTGATCGTATCTGATTCGGCGAAAAAATTATCCGTGCCGGTATTAACCTCTGTGAAAACAAATACCGGTGGTTCATTGCCGACAGCATTGAAGCTGTATCAAAATTACCCGAATCCATTTAATCCCAGTACTACTATTGTGTTCGATCTTCCAAAAGATGGAAAGGTCAGCGTACGTCTCTATAATGTGCTTGGAGAAGAAATCGCGGTTCTTGCCAATGGTACCTATTCAGCAGGTGTGCATCGGCTCCAGTGGGACGGCCGTTCGCATAAAGGCGGACTGGCAAGCTCCGGCGTGTATTTTATTTGTCTCGATGCCGGCACGATGACAGATACAAAAAAAATAATACTCATGAAATAGAAGAGAGAGATTCGTTCATGATTCGATCGATCTTCAATTGGAAGACTCTGGTTTTCTTCTGCAGTGTCCTTCTTGTGTTCAGAGCACCGTCTCAAAATTCTGATCCAAAGCCAGGGAAATCTTTGTACCTCAATATCATCTGGCATCAGCATCAGCCGCTCTATCTTGATCCGGCGAAGGATCAATTACAGGGCCCTTGGGTGAGAACACATGGGACAAAAGACTATTATGATATGGCAGCGCTGGTGGGCAAGTATCCAAAGATCCATTGCACGGTCAATCTCACATCATCTCTGCTGTATCAATTGGACGATTATTATGTACAACGTTTGAAACCATTCGTGGATGTGAAAAAGAACCGCATCGATGCGAAAAGATTTTTAGATGCATGGGAAGGGAAGACAGATCCGTGGATTGATTTGGCGTTGAAACCAACGGAAGAGTTCACCGGCGATGAACTTGCGTTGTTATTGAGCGATCCATGGAATGCGTTTGGTGTCAGCGGCGTTATGATGAATCGCTTTCCGGAGTACAAGGCGCTGAAGGAAAAATATCTCCAAACCGGGGCAGGCAGTCTGTCGCAACAGGATCGGCGTGAGATAAAATTCTGGTTCTATTTGGCGTATTTTGATCCGGATTTCTTTGAACAGCGTGTAGCGCTCGCGAATGGTATGACGGTCGATGTGCGAGATCTCATCAAGAAACAATCTGATGGAACATATACGCTGAAGAAAACTATCACAGAACAAGATTGCAATAGGATGATTGCAGAGACATACAAGATACTCTCGGCGATTATTCCAATTCACAAACAATTGATGTACCATCAAAACTCACACAAGGGTCAAATTGAGATCATTACGACGCCCTTTTATCATCCGATTTTGCCGTTAATTTATGACACCGATCTAGAAAAAATCTGTCAGCCGAACGATCCGGTGCCTTCTCGTTTCCATTATCCGCAAGATGCCGATGCTCAAGTAGAAAAAGCAGTTGCATACTACACACAGCAATTTGGTGTGCCGCCATCTGGAATGTGGCCGGCTGAAGGGTCGGCGGCGAATGATATTCTGCCCATCTTTCAGAAATATGGTATTCAATGGATAGCAACGGATGAAAAGGTCTTAGCTCGATCGACACCAAACAACCAGCCGAAATATTTCCCATATGCTGTACTTGATGAGACGAAGACTTCCGCAACTGCAGCTGTCGTATTTCGCGATACGGAAATCTCGGATAAGATTGGATTCACATATCAAACCTTCAAAGGCGAAGAAGCCGCAGACGATTTTGTAAAAAGCGTTTTAAAGTATGCACCTCACGGTGGCACTGAAGATCGATTGCTCACTGTTATTCTGGATGGTGAAAATGCATGGGAGTCATATCGGTACGATAATGATGGAAAAGAATTTCTCAATGCAATGTACCGGAAGTTGACAGAACTTGATGCAGCTGGCCAGATCAAGACAGTGACACCAACGGAGTATCTTGAAGGAAATCCGGCGCGAAACATTCCGCCGCATCCGATGCACTCACTCCCAAAACTGCAATGGCTCTGGCCGGGTTCATGGATCAATGCAAATTTTGACACATGGATTGGTGAAGAAGAAGAAAATCAGGCGTGGGAATATCTTCTCACGGCACGAAATGATCTCGAGCAATCGGGAATCAAGCCGCCTCATCCAAATGCTCCCGCCCCAAAGAAGGGAACATCCGAGTGGTTTGCTTACAAAGCATGGGAATCGATGTATGCCGCTGAAGGATCTGACTGGTTCTGGTGGTACGGCAATGATCAGACTGCGCCGGGAGGGGATAAGCCGTTCGATCGTGGATTTATTACATTGCTGAAGAATGTTTATAATTTTGCGCAAGAGACCGGTGTCGAAATGCCGTCACGAGAATTTCCACCTCTCATTGCTGATCATTCAGATGGAATCAGCCAATCGCAAGGAACGATGGCTCAAAGTAAAAAGGATATGGTCACCGTACTCTTTCAAGTCGACGCGGCACTCATGCAAGTTCCAAAATCAATTTACATCGTCGGTAATCTTGGTGTACTTGGCAATTGGACGCCCAATCTTATCAAAATGTACGACGATGGAACGCATGGCGACGAGAAAAAAGGCGACGGCATCTGGACTGTTGAATTGTTATTACCGCCCAACATCAAAGTGGAATATAAATATACGAACAGCGGTGAGGAGGGTGTTTGGGTGCCGAGTGAAGAATTCGCGGCAAATAACCGTGAATTCATGAGTCCGGTGAAGCCGGGCGAGCAGATACGAATCAAAGATACTTTCGGCGTGAAATAAAACTATCAAAGGAAACAGTCATGCGACGCATTCAGGAACAATTAACAAAATCCTTTTACGTGTTACTCAGTCTGCCGGCAACGGCAATGGGATTCGCACTTTCCATCCAGATTTCTGCGCTGAGCTGGCTGCTGACGACAAAATACAATCTTAACATTGATGAAGTCGGATTTGTCTGGGCAGCTGGACCGCTTGCCGGTATTTTCGGCCAGGTGATTATCGGATTAATCAGCGATAAGGTTTGGTTTTGGGGCGGACGCCGCCGTCCATTTGTCTTGATTGGCGGTGTGCTTGCCGCAGGAATGCTTATTGCATTACCGAACATCGATGTGATCACTGCCCAACTCGGCGTGAAGAGTTTGTTGGCCGTGGCAATCGTTGTTGCCCTGACACTCGATCTTGCAATTAATATCAGTTTCAATCCGACACGTTCGATCATCGCTGACGTAACGCCGGAAGGAAACCCGCGCACGAAAGGATATACCTGGATGCAGACCATTTCGGGATTCTTTGGCGTGCTTGCGTACCTCATCGGCGCAACACTTGGTAATTATGTTCTGATTTATGCTGGCGTGGCGCTCGTATTCCTGTTCTCATTTGTGCCTATGTTCTTCATTACGGAGAATAAGGATCTCAAAGTTGCGACGGATGCTGAAACGAAGAACAAGACCGCGACGGCTACTGAATGGGGACAACTGTTTCGTATCTATTTTGCCCATGGCTTTTCATGGATCGGCATTCAAACCATGTTCGTGTATATCATAGCATTCATTCAGCAAAAGTATTTTAACGGCATCATCGATCAAAGCATTATCAATGCACACTCAGGTCAGATCATCGCAATTGCTTTTGCTATTCTTAACACTATTGGATTTATTCTTCCAGCGTTCGTTCTTGAACCCATCGTGGAAAAAATCGGCCGGGTAAAGACACATATGACATGTGTGGCGATCATGTCTCTGGGATATTTCGGCATTGTCTTTTTGGGAACGACTCCCTCCATGCTCTACATCTTGATGGCAGTTGCAGGTATCGGCTGGGCAGCAGTGGTCAGTTTGCCATTTGCTATTATGACGGAAAAGATCGATCAGAGCCGGACAGGATTTTTTATGGGTATCTTTAATCTATCGGTCGTCCTGCCGCAGTTATTGGTAAGTTTGTTCGTCGGTACCATTATTAAAAATTCTATCGATAAAAACATTATATTCATTATTAGCGGTGTGTCGTTAGCGCTGTCCGCATTGTTTTGGACCATGGTAAAGGAAAAACGAAAAGCTGGTACACTATAATCGCATGGTCCACTTTCGTCGCACAAAAAAAACTGTCATCGTAGCAATGCATGAGTAGAACTATGAAATTACAACGAACATTTGCTTGTATTCTCCTGATTGTTTTGCTCGGTTTATCTAGACAGGGGTACGCCCAGGAAATTACAGATCTCATTCAGCCCGTAAAAATAAACTATGGGCGGACGGATACCATTCTCGTGAGTGATCTCTTCTACGCAAAAACGTACGATTTGCAATTCAGTGCAAATGAAGATATTCAGGCGATCTATCAGAAAGAACAAAACACAGTTGTTTTCAAGCCGATAAATAATTTTCTCGGGGCGACTCTTATCGAGTTCACTCTTCGCGCAGTAAAGTATCAGATTCCTATCATCGTCCTGGGAGTACGTTCATCTCAGCAGCTGCATACGTTCTCTTATACACCGATGAAGAAGGTGGGGTATGTACGTGTGACGGGGAGTTTTAATAATTGGAATAAAGAAAGGGATCAGCTGATAGATATGAAGGGAATAGGTACGTATGAATTAATATTGCCGTTGGATCCTGGTAACTACATCTATAAGCTTATCGTCGATGGGAAGGAAATTGTCGATCCGGCGAATTCCGAAAAAACACCGACAGGGTTTGATGATTTCAATTCAGTCTTGCGAATTAGTGAGACAGATACAGCTCAACCATTCCTCCACATCGGATCATATAATAATTCGGAAGATCGAGTATCGATATCCTTTATCTATGAAAGCACAGGTGATCTGTCATCGTTCAGTGAAAAAGAAATTTTTGCTCTTTTGGATAATCAAGAAATAGATAGGAAGAAGATTACACTTGAAGCAAACACGATAGCCGTTCAATTGACAAAAAAAGAACTCAAAGGAGACAAAACGCTTCGAGTCTTTGTCTCCCGTAAAGGCAAAACGAGCAATATACAGCAGGTGGTTCTTTACAATGGAACTCCTGCCGGACGTTCGATCTCTCCATGGTCCTGGTATGATGGTTCAATCTATTCTATTATGATTGACCGCTTTGCTGATGGCGACAAAACAAACGATAAACCTGTTGTTCATGATTCTATCTTTTATCCGGCAAATTATCACGGCGGCGATTTCAAGGGAATCTTGAATAAAATTAAGGAAGGGTATTTTGATTCGCTTGGAGTGAATACTCTTTGGATCTCTCCGGTGAATGATAATCCGAATGAAGCCTATCGTGAATACCCGGCTCCCCATCGATGGTACAGCGGCTATCATGGGTATTGGCCGATCAGCGATACAAAAGTGGAAGAGAAGTTCGGCTCGATGAAAGAGTTGAAGGAACTTATTTCACTCGCTCACCAGCACCACTTAAAGGTGCTGCTGGATTTTGTTGCTCATCATGTTCATATCGAGCATCCGTTTTATCAAAAACATCCTGAATGGTTTGGATCATTGGACTTACCCGATGGGAGGAAGAATTTACGTCTCTGGGATGAACAGCGCCTCACCACCTGGTTCGAACCATATATGCCTTCGTTTGATTTTACAAAGTCAACGGAAGCGCTGAACGTTGTCTCTGATAATGCAATCTGGTGGCTCAAAGAGACAGGGGCGGATGGGTTCCGTCACGATGCAGTGAAGCATGTTCCCAATAGTTTCTGGCGAACGCTGACACGGAAACTCAAGGAACAAATCGAGATGCCGATGCACAAGAAAGTATATCAGATTGGCGAGACATTTGGTGAGTATGGTCTCATTGGATCGTATGTAAACAATGGTCAGCTCAGCGCGCAGTTCAATTTTAATCTTTCGTATTTTGCCATTCCGGTATTTCTCGAAAAGGACCGCTCTTTTTCAGCAATCGATTTTCATATAAAGAAATCGTTCGATACCTTCGGTTATAATAATGTTATGGGCAACATTATGGACAGCCATGACAAAGTGCGTTACATGGCGTACGCTGATGGGAAGGTACGAAATCAAGGAGTGGATACGCGTGAGATGGCATGGAATAATCCGCCGACTGTTGATCATCCTTCGAGCTATAAGAAAGCAGAATTGTACTATGCCTACATGTTCACAATACCAGGATTGCCCGTGATCTATTATGGTTCCGAATTTGGAATGACAGGTGCCGACGATCCGGACAACCGCCGGATGATGCGTTTCGGGGATCAACTTTCCATCTTTGAGAAACGAATGTTGAACGAAACAAAGAAAATCGTGAAAATGCGCAACCAGCATTCGGCGCTGCGGTACGGCGATTTCCTCACGCTTCGAGCTGATACGACGGTCTATGCATATATGCGTTCAGATTGTAATGAACGAATGCTCGTTGTCTTGAATAAAAACGAGCGTACACAAACGGTTGACCTCCTCATTCCGGAACTGTATCGTTCACGTGACCTTGTTGATATTATCAGTGGTGAAAAAGCGAATCTTAAGAATAACCGGGCGAGTGTCTTGGTTCCTGCGATTGGATGGCGAGTGTTCAAAGTTCAAAATTAAAATCGAGGATAATATTTCAAATAACCATAGCACAACTTTCAAACAAATTCAAAAGTGTTATATTCCAGACATGACGGATCAGCAAAATGAGATATTGATATTTGGAATTTATTTGTTTTTTGATTTTTGTATTCTGGGATTTGAAATGTGCGAGAAATATCAGTAAGTCAATTGAAATTATATTGTTCCAACAAAAATACTAGAACAGGATCAGCATGAAAAAACCCCGACTGCATTTCTGGCAAATCTGGAATATGAGTTTTGGATTCCTTGGCATCCAATTTGGTTTCGCACTGCAAAATGCCAATGTCAGCAGAATTTTTGAGACCCTCGGTGCGAAGATCGATGATATTCCTATCCTGTGGATTGCAGCACCTGTCACGGGATTGATCATTCAGCCGATTATCGGCCATATGAGTGATAAAACATGGGGAAGGTTAGGACGAAGACGGCCGTATTTCTTATCAGGAGCAATCCTTGCTTCTCTTGCGTTGCTGGCGATGCCGAATTCACCAGTGCTCTGGGTTGCGGCTGGTATGCTGTGGATTATGGATGCATCGATCAATGTTTCGATGGAACCATTCCGCGCATTTGTCGGTGATATGCTTCCCTCCGAGCAGCGGACGATCGGTTTTTCGATGCAAAGCTTTTTTATAGGAACCGGCGCCATCGTGGCATCCGCACTTCCTTATGTCATGACGAACTGGTTCGGTATTGCAAATACTGCGCCTGCAGGAGAAATTCCGGCTTCGGTGAAGTATTCATTTTATTTTGGCGGAGCGGTTTTCCTGTGCGCTGTCTTATGGACAGTCATCAGCACTAAAGAATATTCGCCGGAAGAATTGGCAAAATTCACGGAGTCCGATAGTGATGCCCGGTCAAGAACCGGAACCGATACCGGTTCATCTATTTCCGCAAACAGATTCTTACGTGATGGGTTGGTATGGTTCATCATCGGTCTCATCGGTTCTGCAATTCTCTATTTCTATTTTCAACAGACTGATTATGGTCTCTATGTTCTTTTTGTCGGCTCTATAATCTTCGGTATTCTACAGTTGGTTGTTGGTTTCCTTACCCAACAGGGAAAGACGCAAGGGGGGACGGTAACGGTGTTTAACGATTTTTATCAGATGCCGAAGACCATGAAGCAATTGGCACTTGTGCAGTTTTTTTCTTGGTTTGCTCTCTTCGCTATGTGGATCTATACCACACCTGCTGTTACTCATCATATTTATGGTGCCACCGATCCGACATCTGAACTCTATAATAGAGGAGCAGATTGGGTTGGCGTATTGATGGCGGTCTACAATGGTTTTGCTGCCGTGATGGCATTTGTTCTTGTTTGGATTGCTAAAAAAACAAATCGGAAAACCGTTCATATGATCAGTCTCTTCTGTGGAGGATTGGCGCTCTTTTCGTTTTATGTCATAAAGAATCCAACACTTCTCCTTATATCTGAATTAGGAATCGGGCTCGCCTGGGCATCCATATTGGCAATGCCCTATGCAATCCTTGCCGGTTCCTTACCGGCTAAAAAAATGGGTGTGTATATGGGTATCTTCAATTTCTTTATTGTCATTCCCCAGATTACTGCTGCTGCAATCCTGGGATGGTACGTGAAGCATTTGTTTGGCGGAGATGCGATCTATGCACTTCTCCTAGGCGGTGCTTCCATGGTTATTGCCGGACTCCTTGTGCTTCGTGTAGACGATGTCGATGAAAAAACTGAAAGTTAAGACAGGAAAGAATGTTGCCATGAATCAAAGATCTGTTAGATTTGTTGCGTTGATGTTAGTCTTTACGGCAGGAGTGTATGCGATGCAAAAGAAACCATTGGCACTTGATGGTCGTTGGTTGTTTAAAGTCGATTCATTGAATAAGGGAATTGCTGAAGAATGGTTTTCTCAAAGCTGTGATAGAAGTACGTGGACCGAGGTAGATGTACCTAGCTATTGGGAGCGATATCATGGTTTAGAAACCTATGATGGCGTAGGTTGGTTTGCACGAAAGATAGAAGTAAAAGACGTTTCCCAGCCTCTTTCGATTTTCTTTGGTGGTGTGGATGATGATGCGGTTGTATGGGTGAATGGAATAATGGTGGGAGTACATTACGGATACAGTGAGTCGTTTAATATGCCCATCGATCAAGCAGTCACGGTTGGGACGAATGAAATTGTTGTACGGGTAAATGATAACAGCGGCCCCGGTGGCATTTACAAGCCGGTGACAATCGTTCCCACGAATGAACTTGATCAATTGTTCCGAACAAAATATGGTTCGATGGATGCAAAGAAAAGCGCAGAGTGGGTAAAAAATGCTGTGATCTATGAAGTCTATCTTCGCTCATTTTCAAAAGCGGGGACTTTGAAAGCGCTCGAAGAAAGAATTCCAGAGCTTAAAAAATTGGGGGTAACAGTTGTATGGCTCATGCCGATTCATCCAACCGGAAAAATAAATCGAAAAGGATTACTGGGCAGTCCCTACTCTGTCCAGGATTACTACGCCGTCAATGCCGAATTTGGAACATTGGATAATTTTAAATCCCTCGTGAATTCAGTTCATCAGCAGGGAATGAAGATCATCATAGATCTTGTCGCAAATCATACAGCATGGGATAATCCAATGCTCAGGAGCCATCCCGAATGGTACACGCACGATGTATCCGGGAAAATCATTCCGCCGAATCCGGATTGGGCAGATGTTGCAGATCTGAATTATGATAATCCGGGATTGCGGCAGTATATGATCACCATGATGAAGTACTGGGTTCGCGATATCGGAATTGATGGATTCCGGTGTGATGTGGCCGAACTGGTACCGACAGACTTCTGGGAAGCTGCAGTGAAAGAACTCGATGCAATCAAACCTGTCATTATGCTGTCAGAAGGAACGCTTCCGGAACATCATATCAAAGCGTTTGATCTGACGTACTCGTGGAATGTTTATGACGTTCTCGAGAAAGTGATTAACGGCACGACACCGGCAACGATCTTACATGATCTCCTGAAATCGGAATCATATCAATTTCCGAAAGGTTCGCTGCGGATGCGGTTCAATACGAACCATGATAAAAATGCGTATGACGGACCTGCAGTAGAAAAATTCACTCCTCAAGGGGCACGAGCGACTGCCGTACTTACTTTTACGTATCCAGGAATTCCCTTAATCTATAATGGCGAAGAAGTTGGGAACACGAAGAGATTGGGATTGTTCGAAAAAACAGATATCGATTGGTCAAAGAATGCTGAGTTTCGAACGCTCTATGAAACCTTGTCGTTACTTCGCCGACAGCATCCGGCATTGGTGAGCGGATCATATTCGGCGGTACAAAATTCTGAGAACAAAAAAGTATTATCCTTCATTCGGATCAAAGGGGAAGATTCAGTGCTCGTGGTTATTAATTTTGGCTCGGCACCAGTAAACACGAAGCTGAAGCTTCAGACGAATTTGAATAGTAAGTGGAAAGATTTATTTACAAACAAGAATATTCTAATGACGAGTGGACAGATTGAGATGCAATTATCATCGTTAGGTTTTGTTGTCTTGAGTCCATTACCAGATAATTGAAAGAGATCATCTGGACAATATAACTGATGTTACGCAAAACCAGCGTATATGCTAATAAACATGGAATGAAAAAGAACAAAGTACACCACCCCTTCATGTGGCTGTCTAAAAAGTCCGGAGTTGTCATGCTGAACTCGTTTCAGCATCTGTTTTTTGTAAAAATATAGACCCCGAAACAAGTTCGGGGTGACATTTTCTTCTTTTTGGACAACCCCAAACCGTCCCGATTTATGGTACGGTGCGTTACATCAAAATATAAATATAATCCCAAATTATGCATTAGATCAATGACGACATGAATAACTCTTTATATTCAATGGGTTTATAGAATTCCAGACCAATTTCTGTAAGTTCCTTAGGAAAAAGGACTTACAGTACTTCAAAGTGGTGAGGAAACTTCTATCGCATAATTTGGGATAATATGAACACTATCGAGAATCCAGCATTGATTGATCACCTCCGTCTCACGCTAATTACAAAAAAATAAATTATCTTGTTGTATCAAATATATTAATGTCAAGAATGGAAAGACACTGGATATACATAGTACGCCTTTCAGATAAACGAGCAGTTGTTTACAAAAAATAAGGAACAAAAATATGGGAAAAATTGAAGTCACTCTCGGTGTTGATATTGGTGGAACAAACACTGTCTTGGGATTTGTCGACCGTCTTGGAAAAGTGGTTGTGGAAAAGTCCATGCTCACAAACGCCCATGAACCGGCGGAGATATTCTTCAAGAGATTTCATGAGAATGCAGATGCCCTTCTGAACAACATCAGCGCGCAGTATGAAATGCTGGGAGTTGGGATTGGTGCACCGAATGCAAATTATTACCGCGGTACGGTCGAGTATCCGCCGAATTTGCTGTGGAAAGGTGTGACGAAGGTTGTTGAAATAGTAAAAGAGCATATGAAAGTACCGGTGGTTATTACCAACGATGCAAACGCTGCCGCGATGGGCGAAGTGGTGTTTGGTGCCGCTCAAGGAATGAAACATGTCCTCGTGATCACGCTGGGGACAGGTTTAGGCAGTGGAATCATTGTCGACGGCAAACTCCTTTATGGCGCAGACGGGTTTGCTGGTGAAGTCGGTCATACAATTGTCGACCCCAATGGACGTGTATGCGGCTGCGGTAACAAGGGATGTCTTGAGGCCTATGCTTCTTCAACCGGTATATGCCGCACAGTACAGGAATTAATGAGCACACGCACAGCGCCGAGTGAATTACGAAATATCACTTTTGAACAATTAACGTCGAAGATGATCTATGAATCTGCAAGGCGTGGTGATCAGCTTGCGCTTGAAGCATTCGAATTCACGGGAAAGATTCTCGGTATGAAGCTCGCAGATTCGGTAGCCCATCTCAGTCCTGAAGCAATCATCCTCTTTGGCGGATTAGCGAAAGCCGGCGATTTAATTTTCAAACCAACGAAACAGTCGATGGAAGAGCGTCTATTTAAAATCTTTAAGAATAAAGTCAAGCTGCTCCCATCAGGATTGCCTGAAGGCAACAGCGCCGTCTTAGGCGCAAGTGCATTGGCTTGGGATGAATTGTTGAAGCAGAAGAACTAAACGAAATTCGCATGATCTATCGTGACTTTGGAACAACAGGATTGCGAGTGTCGGTGCTGGGGTACGGAGCCGGGCAATTAGGTGCGGCAACCTTCTCGGATGTTGATGCCGGGCGATTACTCAATGAAGTGGTGGATCGAGGAATTACACTCATTGATACAGCTCGCGGGTACGGAATGTCGGAAGAACGGATCGGAAAACATTTAAAACATCGGCGACATGAGATCGTACTTTCGACAAAAGTCGGATACGACATTCCCGGATATACCGATTGGACGTACGACTGTGTCCATGCCGGTATTGATGAGGCGCTTCGTCGTCTTCAAACAGATGTACTTGATATTGTTCATTTGCATTCGTGTCCGCGCACTACATTAAAGGAAGGTAGCTCAGTGCGTGCATTGGAAGAGGCGGTACGGGCAGGCAAAGTACGGGTCGCGGCATATTCAGGTGAAAATGAAGCTCTGGATTGGGCTGTGGATTCCGGCCGATTTGAAAGCGTAGAACATTCATTGAATATTTGTGATCAGCGTGTTATCGATGGTGCTCTTACTCGATCCTTAGCTCGCGGTTTAGGCGTCATTTCAAAACGTCCTGTGGCCAATGCACCATGGCGTTATGCTGAGTGTCCAAAAGGAGAGTATGCCGAAGAGTACTGGTGGCGATGGAATACCATGAAATTAGATAGACGGGATCTGAGCTGGCAAGAATTAGCTTTGCGATTCACAGCTTTTACACCCGGAGTCAGTTCGTGTATTGTTGGTACTACTCAATTAAACCATGTGCTGCAAAATTGTTCCTTTCTTGAAGCCGGCCCCTTAGCTGAAGATCATAGACATGCAATAAGACATGCGTTTCGAACGAACGATCCGGGCTGGTGGGTTGGACAAATATAATCTCAGGTTATCCTAACGAAAAAAATTGCAGGAGCTCAGAAATAATAAATATCAATACGTGAGAAGAACTATGCTGTTTCTGCGATTCGCCGTCTTTTCTTTTATTTGGTTCTTAATGTTCATGGAATGTCAGTCTCAGAATGTACAGATTACCTTCACTGTGATCGTGCCGCCGATGACGCCAAAAGATGCTATCGTCTATATAGCAGGGAATCATCCAATGCTGGGGAATTGGAATCCTGGTGGAATTGCGCTGAAGAAGATCGATGATTCGACGTGGAGCCGGTCGTTCACTTTTACGAAGGGACAGGAACTCGAATATAAGATCACCCTTGGATCGTGGGATAGCCAGGCACTGTATCATTCTATGGAGGCACCGGAAAATAGTCGTAAAATCGTTGAAGGGAAAGATCATGTTGTTCTTCAGCCGACCAACTGGCAAAGCATTGTGTTTCAGCCGTTACACGGAGGAATCACAGGAGCGGTGGAATATCATCGTCAGCTGCGCGGTGATGGATTACAATATGCCCGCGATGTGATTGTCTGGTTGCCGCCGTCGTACGAGAAACAGAAATCAAAACGATATCCGGTTCTTTATATGCATGACGGTCAGAACATCATAGATCCGCGAACATCGTTCATCGGCTATGACTGGCACGTCGATGAGGTTGCCGATAGTTTGATACGGGCCGGTACAATGGAAGAGATTATCGTCGTCGGCATCTATAATTCACGAGATCGTATCTCTGAATATTCCGACACAGACATGGGAAAGGCGTACGCAAAATTTGTAATCAGCAAGGTCAAACCGCTCATCGACTCAACGTACAGAACAAAACCCGACAGACAAAATACAGCCGTCATGGGTTCTTCGATGGGTGGATTAATTTCTTTTCTGTTTGTATGGTGGCATCCGGAAGTGTTTTCAAAAGCGGGGTGTCTCTCCAGTGTCTTTGATAGCCGCGCAGCGTCGGTACTGAATCTTGTCCGAGCGGAAAAAAAGAAAACGCACGATGTAAAAATCTATTTCGATTGCGGCGGTTATAATGGCGAGCGAAGCCTGAAACCGGGAATGGACGAGATAATAGAACTCATGAAAAAAGGGGGATATAACGAGGGAACCGACTTTATTTCCTTTTTTGATCCCAAAGCAGAGCATAGTGAACGCGCATGGGCTTCACGGGTCTGGCGTCCCTTGATATTTCTTTTTGGGAAGTGATCCTGGTATCATCAGTTGTAAAATGTGAGAGGATTGTATTTATGCCGACAGAAGAAGAATTGAAATATCCCATCGGGAGATTTATTTTTGTCCAACCAACGCCTGAACTTCGAGCTGAACATATTCGACAGTTCAGAACCGCTCCGAATCTTTTAAATGAAGCTGTCAAAAATCTTACTGAGGATCAACTCCTCAGCACATATCGTCCTGGCGGTTGGACTCTTGCCCAGGTCGTACATCATTTGGTTGAATCGGACGTTAATGCATATCCCCGGCTGAAGTACGCTCTTACGATGGATGTACCAGATGTGATGGTGGCAGAACAAGGGTTGTGGGCAGAATTGCCAGACGCAAAATCTCCATCCATTAACTTGTCGTTGGCTCTGTTCGTAGCAATCCGTAATCGCTGGGCAGATGCATTTGAGTCACTGGACTCCAGTTCCTTCAATAGACAATGGCGTCACGCTTGGTATGGTGTTTTGTCAGTGGACGCTTTGCTTCAACAGTACGTATGGCATGCCAGACATCATAGTGCTCAGATAAGCAGTCATCGAAAACGCATGGGCTGGTAGTGTAATAGAAATTTTCTGCTCTCCGATACATCAACAAAAACAAAACCCCCGCTGTTCAGGCGAGGGTTTTGTGTGATATGTATCGAAATTGGAATGATTACTTCAACGTTGTCTTTAAAAATTTCTGCATCTCTGCCCATGACTTCTTATCAGCTCGTTCGTTGTAAGCGATAGGCATATTGAACTTTTTGCCAAGCTCTGTTGCCGCGGGATTGGAGAACGCGTGCAGTGCTCCTCTATACGATTTAAATGTGAAATCTACTTCGGCAGATTTCATTTCATTCTTAAAGTTGTCGATACTTTCCTTCGAAGTGAATTTGTCGGCTCCGCCATTGCACACGAGAATTTTCGTTTTCACTTTTCCTTTTTGTGCAGATTCGACCGCAGCAAGATTGCCGTGAAAACTCACGACACTCTTCAGATCCATTCCAGCACGCGCCATATTCAATACAACACCGCCGCCGTAACAATAGCCGATCGCTGCGATGTTGTTCGGATCAACGAGTTCATTGTTCTTTAAAAGTTCTATCACAGCCGAGAATTTTCCTTTTAACGCGGAAAAATCTTTCATCGATTCACCGGCATACTTTTGAGCGTCGGTCGGATTCTCGGCAATCTTGCCATCACCGTACATATCGGCAGCGAATGCTACATAGCCCAATTTCGCGAGCATATCCGCGCGTTTCTTGGGATACTCAGTGACGCCCCACCATTCATGGACGACGATGACAGCCGGCCGTTTGCCTTTGACTGAATTGTCAAAAGCGAGGTAGCCTTTCAGGGTCACACCGCCTGCAGTATATTCTACGGCCTTACCGATAACTTCAGCGCGTGCTACAACAAAGCTTGCAAGAACAAGCGTGAGAAATGCGAGTTTCATAGGGAAATTCCTTTGAGATGTGAATAACTTTAATGTGAGAGAAAAATAAGTTGTGTACTGTTTCTTCGATTGCTATTACTCGATAAAACAGACATGAGATGATAAAAGTTCCAGTTTCATAAATGAGAGAGGTGGGATTTGTCGGTAGATTATTAAAAGGAAAAACGATCTTGAGCTGAAGCATTCAATACGTGTTTGTCTGCCCTACCTCGGTATCTATATTGATAGTGATCTCACGTGGCTGACTAAAAAGTGTAAAATTAACAGTAGTCGAAACCTTCAGGTTTCGTTTTCAGATAATAAACGAAGACTAAAGTCTTCGACTACCATGTTTTCGGTACTTTTTGGTCAACCTCAATTGTTTTCCATTTATAAAAATCTGTTAGGTCGTTGCGTGTATTCTTGAGCTCGCTTTAGGGAGTAAGCGTTTGAGGAGTCATCTTTTTATACTGGCGTCAAGCTCTCAAAGAATTGTATTGTCAAAATAAATTGATTGGAAGAAGGCTACATAATAATATTACACGTTGTCTATTAATCCCGCCATATTCTCATAAAATATTTTTTTTATATCCGGTATTGGAACACGCATTTCCTGAACCAACTTAAGCTGATTATCCACAATATCGTAGCGGTAACCGCGGGGGAGAAGACCTGAAGCTGATCCAAATAAGATTCTATTTGCTGAATAGACCTCTAAGAATTTCTGAAACACACGGCGCATATCGGGCTTTGTAGGATGTTCGGTAATCCAAGAATTTGAACCGGCTGTATCAACATAAACATTTGGACATGCTCTTCCGATTTCTAATGTCTCTTCAAACATTCCAGAACCAAAACTCGGTATGATGAATTTGATGCCGGCAAATTTCTTTGCGACGGGTATCAAATCTTTAGGATTCGCAAATTCGTTATTCGTTATCGTAGGAATGCCGGCGTACTCTCGCGGACGCATAGTCAATTTGCCAAATTGCACAAAGATCATGCCGCCGCATTCCTGAATGAGGTTATAGAGAGGATAGAGCCACTCATCGTTGACGTTAATTTGATACAGCGAAGGATACAGCAGTACTCCCTTCAACTTATCTTGCTGCATCCGCTTGGTCGCATTCTCCATCAGCAAATTAGAATTGGGATCGATGACGAACATTCCCGAAAAGCGAGCCGGGAATGCTTTCACTGCTTTGACGATCGAGTCTTCATCTCCGGGAATACTGGCAAAGAGATTCAACCGTTCCAATTTCCATTTGTCGATGATGTCAATCCAACGCTTCGCAAGCTGCTCGGGATCTTCACCGGGGATTTCGATGTGTCCTTTCGACGCAAGATTTCGAAGCTCGCTATTGACGTCTGCGCGATTAGGTTTCTGCTTCACGAGAAACTTAAAAAAAGAGTTCGAGTAGAAGTGAACGTGAGCGTCAAATATTTTAAAGAGACCTATCAAATCAATTATGGATTAAAAGTGATAAAGAGAATATATGTATTATCAGTAATATTTCACATACCTTCTTCATTACAAAAATAACAATTAACAAAATTCAAATTACAAACAAATTCCAATTTCAAATATTCATCTGTATGCTATTTCATATTTGTAGTTTGTGATTTATTTATTTTGTTTAGAAATTGATATTTGATTGTTGGGATTTCCCCCAGTTCATATATTCTTTTTTGCGCATCCTGAGTTATCGTATAAGAACGTATTACAATAGTTGAATAATGCCGACAGGAGAAATAAGGCCGCGCTCTGCGCCAAGCCGGAACAGTGTTTCCAAAGCTTTTCTGCCGCGTTCGCCCATATCTACCGTGAGTTCGCTGACGTACATTTTCACAAAGCGTTCACCAAGCTGGGTATCAATACCGCGTCCATATTGCAATGCGTACGGAATTGCCTCCGCCTGATGTGTATAGCCGTAATGGATGCTTTCCTTCAATCCAAACGAAAGCTTTCGTGCCAGCTCTTCACCAAGATCTTTCCGTACGACATCAAGCCCGAGCGGGAGCGGCAAATCACCGAAGCGCGACTTCCACAATTCACCGAAATCAATAATCTTCTTAAATCCTTGTTGTGAATATGTAATTTGTCCTTCGTGGATTATTACGCCAGCCGCAAATTCACCAGCATTGACGCGTTCCATAATCTGATCGAAAGGAATATCAACATTTTCAATTCCATCTGAAAATATTTTAAAGATGAGCGATGCAGTTGTCAGTTTACCGGGTGTAGCAACTCTCTTGCCTTTCAGTTCTTCCAGAGAATTATATTCCTTTGAGATGAGCACCGGCCCATATCCTTCGCCCATACTGGCGCCTGTTTTCATAATCCAGTATTTGTCGGCAACAGATGGATAGGCATGAGCAGAGATGGCGGTCACTTCAAGTTCGCCCTGGATGGCACGCATGTTCAGAGATTGGATATCTTCCAGCATATGTTCGATGACGATGCCATCCAGTTTGACCTTACCGGAAGACAAGCCGTAAAACATAAATGCATCGTCTGGATCTGGACTATGACCAACGCGAATAATTCTGTTCTGGTTCATGTAGATGATGATTCTTTCTTTGCAATATAGATAGAAGCGATGCCAAAAGTTTGTGGAGAACATGTCACAGCTGTGAATCCCGCAGAACGCAGGAGAGCACAAAACTCTTCGCTATCCGGAAACTCTGCCACTGTGCTTGGAAGATATTGATATGCCGAACGATTGCGTGAAACGATTCCTCCAAGCAGAGGGAGGATATACTGTGAATACACGTGGAACATATGCTTTATTATAAAACGTTTTGGTTTAGAAAATTCTAAAATCATTGCACAGCCCTCTGGACGCAACACGCGATGAAACTCTTTCAGTCCAAGCTCAAGATCTGTAAAATTTCTCACGCCGAATGCAGCCATCACGACATCGAATGAACCGGACTCGAAGTGCAGATGTTCGGCTTCACCGGATTCGAGCGTGATAAGGTGCTCCAGTTTCCGCAATCGAATTTTATGGCGGCCTCTTTCCAACATTTTTTGTGAAATGTCGATGCCGATAATTTGTTCAGGATTTAACCGAACTGCTTCAAGTGCAAGATCGGCAGTACCAGTGGCTACATCGAGAATTTTTTTCGGTCGTATTGGTTGAAGCAGCCGGATTGCTCTTTGCCGCCAAATAATATCAATACCAGAACTCAGTGCGTGATTAAGAAAATCGTACCGATGTGCAATGGAATCAAAAAGCGAACGCACAAACGTTTGCTCATATATCCGCCGATCGGGTAACTGGTAACTGGTCATTTGCAATTATTTAAACGAACTGTCAAGCCTGTAAGCAATTGAACCATGAACTCTATGGACCAATCACTCATCTACTCATAAGCTCTCTTACTTAAAATATACGCAAGAGAGCCAAGAATTCCAATGTTTAACCGCTCTTTGAAATAACGAAGTATCTTGAAACAATCGAAAGAAAAATGTATTATTTTATCAACGAGTTGCACAGCGGATGCAAACTATGGTTCCAGA
Organism: Ignavibacteriales bacterium; assembly: GCA_026390575.1. NCBI lineage: Bacteria > Pseudomonadati > Ignavibacteriota > Ignavibacteria > Ignavibacteriales > Ignavibacteriales bacterium. The sequence continues at coordinate 31,369 of JAPLFR010000007.1, read as the reverse complement.
CTACATTGATTCTCATGCCCATCTTTTCTTTACCGATTACGCAAACGACCTTGCGGCCGTCCTGTCGCGCGCGGAGGATGCTGGCGTACGCAAGATCATTGTTCCGGGTACGGATTTGAAATCCAGCCGGGAGGCTGTCCTGCTTGCAGATCAGCACGAGAATATTTTCGCGTGCGTTGGTATACATCCGCACGAGGCATCCAAGGCGGCTTCCCAGGATTTAAGAGAGATTGAAAAACTCTGCGATCATCCGAAAGTAGTTGCTCTTGGTGAGATAGGATTGGATTATCATTATGATTTCTCTCCGCCTGAGCTGCAGCAAAAATACTTTGCCGAACAAATGGAAATTGCCGTACGAAGAAACTTGCCGGTTGTTGTGCACATGCGCGAATCAACGGAAGATGTTTTTTCTCTCGTGAAACAAACCGTGCATATGAATCCGCATTGGAAAGAAAACAGCGAGGAACCAAAACGCGGAGTATTTCATTGCTTTTCAGGCACGGCAGAACAAGCTGCGTATGTACACGGACTTGGTTTTTGTATTTCCTATCCCGGTATTGTTACATTTAAAAAATCAGAGAGTCTCGAAGTTGTGAAGCAGATTGGAATTCGTAACATATTGCTCGAAACAGATTCTCCTTATATGACGCCGGTTCCGTTTCGGGGAAAAAGAAATGAGCCGGCATATATCGTCTTGATCGGGCGGAAGATTGCAGAAGCGCTGAGCATCTCTGAAGAAGAAGTAGCTCGCATGACAACAGCGAATGCAGTTCGTTTGTTTGGTCTTCATCAGTCAGAAAAAAGATGAAACTTGTTACTGATGCCATACAGAAAACTAAAATATTGCCACGACCTTCAGGTCGTGGAATTGATGTCTCAATAAAATCTGGGCTTTAGCCCAAAAAGATTCATAATGTGGCTAAAGCCAATAAAATTATTCTGGTGTTACCACGACGTAAACGTCGTGGCTATTTATCAACTTACATCATGTAAATTTTGCACTTCAAACAACAAACAATGTTCTGCAGATGATAGCGTGTAAATTATCAATACAAGCAAGGAGTAAGAAGTTGTGAAGAAATTAGCATTGATCATTCTTATTGCAGGCGTATATTCTCTTCAACACGCGCAGCCGTTATCACCGCAAGAACGTGAAATTCTTCAACTGCAAGATCAGCGCTTTTTAGGTGAAGGGAAACTTGCCACCTACCTAAAAGATCAAAATGTTCACCTCCGATACTGTGCTGCGATTGCGCTTGCAAACATGCAGGATTCTTCAACGGTGGAAGCGCTCGCAATGTCGTTGAAAGACAGCGACAAGAATGTCCGTGCAGCGTCAGCACTTGCATTGGGACAACTAAGAACAGAAAGAGCAGCTGATGAACTGCTTTCCGTGATGTCTTCAGAAAATAATACAACTGTTCTTGCAAGAATATTGGAGGCGTTAGGAAAATGCGGCTCTCTAAAAACCCTGGATTCATTACTTAATTTCAGCGAGCGGGAGCCGATGAAATTTCAGCCAAAAGAGTTTGCAATGTGCATCGCCCGTTTTGCAATCCGTCAGATAAGAACAGAACGATCCATTTGGAAGTGCTTCGAATATGCGAGCGGAAACTCGCAGGAAGAGTGCTCGGCCGCGCTCTTTGCACTCTGGAGGTCGGCGCCAAACGGATTAATCGATCTGGAAATATCGAAACATAAGGAAGAACTGATTGCGTTGGCTCATAATTCTCATTCAGATATTCGCATGCATGGTGCAACACTGCTCGGAAGATCGAAATCGAAAGATGCGCAGGAAATCTTAGATACGCTTGAAAATACTGAAGCGAATTTGAATGATTGGCATGTGTGGGTGCAGATTGTACGCGCGCGTGTAGCTCTTTCCACGGCGAATGAAATGTTGTTAAAATATCCCGAGTATCTTTCGGCGAAGAACGATCACATTAAAATTACAGCATTGCAAACTTTCAGCGCTTCGCCGTCTCCGTTTGGTGAACAATCATATTTAGCGGAATCTCTACGGGTAAGAGTATGCGGTATTGCAAAGGATACCACTGAAAATGAAGCTGTGCGCGGAGAGGCCCTTGTTGCACTGGGAAAACATTTTCCAAAAGAACTTGAGTCGTTTCTCACGTGGGCTGCCGATAGTCAAACTTCTCCGCGTCTGAAGGCAAAACTGCTGGAGGGAATAGCACAGCAAAGAACGAAACAGCATCTCACTATCCTGTGTCATAATCTTCATCACGAATCGAATCGCGTTGTAATGGCGGCTTGGGATTTTATCAAACCAATGCTCAATCCCATGATTCTTAAGAATCTTGGACTTGATTCAATGGAAAGTTCAACATTGCCAAAAGATATTTTTACAGATGCAAAAAGCGCACTGGCAAAAAATGATATGGGAATCACGACGGTTGTTGCTAATCTCTTTGCTGACACGATGGTTTTCAAGAATTTCAAACGTGCCGGGTTTGCCGATCAGATTGTTGATGAATTTGTCTCGGCATTTGGGAATCTTACTCATTCTGACGATGCGGAAGCAAAGCAGGCCATACTTGAAGCACTCGGCAATATGAACAATGAGCGCGCGATTCCTTTTTTAGAAAAGGAATTATTGGATTCAGTACGGGCAATTGCCGCTGAAGCCGCAGCATCGTTGCACCGTCTGACCGGAAAAGAGTATTCAGACAGATTGCCTCGGCAAACGATTACAAATCGCACTGAAGGAGACTGGAACCTTTTGGAAAGTATCAAGCCGCAGCAGCGCGTCCGCATTGTCACGCATCGCGGTGAACTCACGCTTGAGTTGATGAAAGAACATGCGCCGTTCACGGTGCTGAACTTTGTGAAATTGATCAAAAAAGGATTCTACAACGGTTTGTATTTTCACCGTGTTGTGCCGGATTTTGTAGTCCAGGGTGGTGATCCTCGGGGCGATGGCTGGGGCGGCCCCGGATATACAATGCGCACAGAAATATCAACCGTGAATTATGAACGAGGAAGCTGCGGTATGGCAAGCGCCGGAAAGGATACGGAAGGGAGTCAGTTCTTTATCACGCATATTTCAACACCGCATCTCGATGGACGCTACACGATCTTTGCAAAAGTAGTACAAGGGATGGAAGTTGTTGATCGTCTTCAAATAGGCGATTCGATACAGACGATACAGCTCGTGCAGGAATAGCGGCGAACTACTATTTCAGCTTCCATTCTTGATACGTAGAACGATGTTCCTGATCGTACGTCGATAGTTTTTCGTAGACACCGCGATCAGGATACGCGAGGAATGCTTCAGCTATTTCTCTGTACTTAGCATCAAAAAATTGTTTCACGATAACGCTGGAAGCATTTTGGCGGATGCGGACATTGTTGATTTCCTCGATAGCTGCGAGCATATTATCGAGTCCTTTTTGCCGTTCTGTACCGAGCAAATCGATGCCGTCAAAATGATAATTGTTGAATGCGGTGCGGAAAGCATTATACTTTACATTGGAGAGTTCGTCTGTAATACCAAACTTGCTGTAACTGGTAGAAGATTGCTGCCAGTCTTTACCGACCGTTGAGTTAGATGCCATTTGTACTGTATTGAGTGTCTTCTGAAAACAGGGAGATCCGGACATAGGGACGTACGTCTCCAGGTCATATCCAATAATGAGATACGCATAGAAATCAAGAAATCCTGTAAATGGATCAAAAATCATTTCGTCATGATTCATGCGCTGATTAGGAGTATACGTGAAGCTCCAATTATTGTCCAAAATTCGAATAACAAGTGATGTGCGGTCAGATTTATCGTTGCCGATATAAATTGGACGCTGGCTTGATATGGCAACCTGCGCTTGATAGCGGTTGTCGTTTGTCGCCGTTGAAAAGAAAACATCCAAACTGCATTGGATTCTTTCTCCATCGAGGTCTTCATTGGAAAAGCGCGTGTTATTCATGTATCGCTCGATGTCTTGAGCAAATGTGCGCAGATAACCGCGCTGAGCGGATTGGATAGATTCCATATTGACGGTGACAGTGCAGTTGAGTTCTTGAGAAACAAGGAGAGGTGTCACAACTACCAAGAGCGTGAAAACCAGGGCTGCGATTTTTATTTTTTTCATAGGGGGCTCATTCCATGTTTATGCAGAGAAAATATACCCAAATTCTACTGCCTCAGCAAGTAAAAAGGTTCGGCTGCGTCATGATCGTTTGCTTGTTTATCAACCATCCGGGTCTTTTTGCAATGGAAAATAATGGACGTGGTACGAAGGCGATTGGAATGGCAAATGCCTTCGCTGCTGTGTCAGATAATTGCTGGGCAATCAACTATAATCCGGCAGGTCTTACGCGTGTCGCTGCTTTTCAATGCTCCGCATTTATCGTTCCAGAACAATTCGGATTACCGGAACTGAAGACGACGGCGTTTGCCGCGGCGGCGCCGCTTTCCTTTGCTACGATTGGATTTACAACAGGGAAATTCGGTTTCGATTTGTACACGGAAACAGAATTTGGACTGGCGCTTGCTAAAACAATTGATAGAAATATTTCCGCCGGGCTCAGTTTCGAATATCACCGGCTCGACATTGCTCGCTATGGTACTGACGGCAATTATTCCATAGATGCAGGACTCATTGCGCATGTGCTGGAAAGCGTCGATGTTGGTTTTAGTGTACATAATATAACAGAAGCGACTCTTGGAAAAATTAGCGAGAAGATTCCGCGCGTGTGCGCGCTTGGAGCTTGCTGGTCTTTGTTTCATGATTTTCAAGTTTCCATTGAAATGGAAAAAGATATTCGCTTTCCTGCGAGCGTAAAAATGGGCGTTGAGCAAATTGTGTTTTCTGCGCTTGCGCTCCGCGCGGGAGCGGCAAACAATCCGGACAAATATTCGCTGGGAATTGCTGTCAGTTATTTATTTTTTGAGTTTGGATATGCAGGGTACAGCCATCCCGATCTCGGCTGGACTCATCAGATCGAACTTTCTTTCAAACTTGATAAATAACTGTTGTTACTCAAAACCATCTTTTATGCTAATAAATACGGAATGTAATAGAACAAAGTACACCACCTTTTAAGAGGCTGTCTAAAAAGTCCGGAATTGTCATGCTGAACTCGTTTCAGCATCTGTTTTTTGTAAGAATTAGACCCCGAAACAAGTTCGGGGTGACATTTTCTTTCTATTTGGACAACCCCAATCCCGACACAATGTAACAACGTGTCGGGAAGGGGAAGTGGACAACTAATTAAAGAACAATAATCCTTTTAAAGAATAAACAGTGCATCACATCATCAAATAACTATGCGTGCTATTACATTTATCTTATTCAGTACGATCATTGCATCTCTTGTCAGCGCGCAAGAGCAGTATTGGGCAGACACAACGAATAGCTGGGAAGACATTCAATGGGAAAAAATACTGGAGACGACAATTCAAGCAGATGAAAATTCTCCTGCTGCTGACGAAGCGGCTCAGCTTGAAGACGATCCGCTTAACCTCAACACAGCTTCAGCAGAAGAACTGCATCGAATTCCTGCTATGTCAAATCTTCTTGCGGCCCGGATTATTGATAGACGAAAACATAAACGATTTACTTCTCTCGATGAACTTTTAGAGGTCGAAGGGGTATCACCTGAATTGCTTTCTTTCATTCGCAGGTATGTGAGAATTGGAAGGATGAAGAACGGGCCAACCATAAGCGCCTCTTTTCTCAGCAGGACATCAACAGAAATTGAAGAGCGGCAAGGATTTATCAACGGCGCATATCCCGGCTCGCCGGTAAAGGTACTCAACAGATTTCATCTTTCCATCGGTAAGAAAAGATCGCCTTTATCATCCTTGGTTTCAGAACTGGAAGTTGGGATGTTGACTAAAAAAGACCCCGGCGAACGAAACGTAACAAATTTTTCAACCTATTTCGCCGGCTTTTCCATTCCGTCACTTGCAGCACATTTCATCATTGGGGATTATCAGATGGAAGCCGCAGAAGGATTGATCTTTTGGCGTTCATCAGCGTTTGGGAAGGGAAGCGATGTCATTGCACCGGCAAGGAAGAATGGCGGCGGAATTCACCCATACCTTTCATCCGACGAGAATTCTTTCTTTCACGGCATCAGCGCTTCGATTGGATTAGACAAGGTGCAGCTCCAGGTTCTCTATTCCAGTAAGACACTAAATGCGACAATAGATTCACTCGGCTCTCTGTCGTCTCTCTACAAAAGTGGATTATTCCGTACCGAAAGCGAACAACGTAAACGTAACGCATCACGAGAGACACTCACCGGATGCCGCGCAGTGACATATCTTTTAGATGGATTAAAGATTGGAGGTTCCTTTTACCGTACTCGATTTGCGAATCCAATCATGCTCATCGGCAAAAACGGCGAACGTGCTTCCGAATTATGGGTGCGAGGAATGGATGTTTCATTTACGAGGAGCAATGTAGATGTATTTTCTGAATGCGCCTTTGATCGCGCAAACGAACGTGCCGTCATCGCAGGCTTGACCTATGAACCTGCCGCAGAACTTGCTTTGACGATTACAGCCAGGGATTATCCATCGGCATTCCAAAGTGTTCACGGAAATGCTTTTGGCGAGTCATCAGGACAAGTGCAAAATGAGAATGGCGTGTATATCGGAATTCGTGCGCAGCCGATTTCCTGGCTGAGCTTATCAACGTATTACGATCAGTTTGAACATCCACAGCCAACGTACCTCTTGCCGGCACCATCGCACGGCAATGATTTTCTTGCACTTGCAGAATGTTCAGTAACGGAACAATTTGAAATTTCATTCCGCTTCAAAAGGAAGGACCTGCCGTCCGCGATGAATGAAAACGATTTGTACGGAAGGATTTTAAAGGGGACAATTTCCCGCGTTCAGCAAAATTACCGGCTTACAACTGCATTCATTTCATCACCGTCGCTGCGTTTAGTAAGCAGAGTCGAATGGGTGAATATAAACTATGGCGGAATGCAGAGCGTAGAGCAGGGAGTGCTGATATCCCAAACAATGAAGTGGAATATATTTCATCCGTTGACAATACAAGCGCGACTTTCTGTCTTCGGGACGGATTCATACGATTCATCGATCTATGAGTTTGAAGATGAAGTTCCGGGAGCGTACTCCAATCCAGCGCTCTTTGGACGAGGCATGCGCTGGTATTTTATTCTGCGATATCAGCTCTTTTCAAAAATGGACATAGCTGCAAAGTATGCACAAACGGTCAAGGAAGGTATTAAGTCAATAGGTACCGGTCTCGATGAAATCAGCGGAGACAGCCAGAGCGTTGTGAGCATGCAAATAGAAGTTCGATTTTGATGTACGTAGAGTCCAGCTCGCAGCTGGACGAAAATGGAGATGTAGAGTCCAGCTCGTAGCTGGACGAAAATAAAGGTGTAGAGTTCAACTCGCAGTTGGACGAAAATAATGGTGTAGAGTCCAGCTCGTAGCTGGACGAAAATAAAGTCGTAGAGTCCGGCTCGCAACTGGACGAATTTTAAAAAAGGAACACTCTACGAGTGTTACATCATTAGGCCTCCGGCTGACAGAGTGTCGCCTGCCTGCCGGCAGGCAGGGACTCTACAGAGGACAATATGAAACGCATGACTAATAAACCGCCGCGCTGGAAAGAAAGCTTTTCTATATATTTTCTCACATTTTGCACTTTCCAGCACAGGAAAATTCTTCATGATGATGGAATCCCAGCTTCCATTATTGAAGATCTGAAATATTATTCAAAAATCATCAAGGAACTTGTTGCATATACCGTTATGCCGGATCATATAAATCTTCTTGTTGAGATCGAGAATATCAAAACACTCTCGAAATTTCTTCAATCCTTTAAAACACATTCATCAAAGAAAGTTCAAGAATTGATTGGGAAGAATAATATTCCGTTTTGGCAGCGAGGAACATTGGACCATTGTATCCGTGAATCATATGCAAATATAGATTTTGAGAATCATTTGAAATATCTCTTTTATAACTCTCAGAAACATCTCGGCATATCACCAAAGGATTATCCCTTTCATAATTTTCACGAAATTGTAAAGCGCGGATGGTTGGAAGAGGATTTCTGTGAAATTTCAGAGAGGACAGAAAAAGCATTTGCCTTGTATGAGTAGAGTCCAGCTCACAGTTGGACGAAAATAAAGGTGTAGAGTCCAGCTCGTAGCTGGACGAATTTTAAAAAAGGAACACTCTACGAGTGTTACATCATTAGGCCTCCGGCTGACAGAGTGTCGGACTCTACAAGTGGGCGTAGAATCCAGCTCGCAGTTGGACGAAAATAAAGGTGTAGAGTCCAGCTCGCAGTTGGACGCAAATGAAGGTGCAGAGTCCAGCTTTCAGCTGAACGAAAGTACAAGAGGTAATCGCAAATATGTCCGACTACGAGTCGGACGCTACAGATAGGTGTAGAGCCCGATGATCACATCGGACAGTTAAGAGAAGGCGTGAAGTTTCTGTCTGTGGCAGGAGGGTGATAATAAGATCGAACAGCGATGGATAAATGATCCGATCGGTGATCGGATTCTACTGTGAAAAACTTATGTATCCAATGGACTGCGGACGGTAAGACCTTTTTTGTTTAATACATGTGTATAGATCATTGTTGTCCTCACGTCTTTATGGCCAAGAAGTTCTTGAACAGTTCTGATGTCATGACCATCTTCCAGTAAATGAGTAGCGAAGGAGTGACGGAAAGAATGAGGGCTTCCTTGTTTGACAATTTCTGTTTTACTTATCGCTTCTTTTAAAGAACGCTGCACTCCACTTTCATCCAAATGGTGTCTCATGATCATTCCGGAACGGGGATCGCCGGATCGGTTTCTTGAAGGAAAAAGAAATTGCCATCCTAACGCTTTAGCACTCAACGGCGATTTTCTTTTGTAGGCATTCGGCAGAAGTACTTCACCATATCCCTGTTGCAAGTCAAACTGATGCAATGACTGAACATTGCTAATCTGACGGCGAAGAGATTCTTTTAACTTCGCCGGAAGGACGGTAACACGGCTTTTATTTCCTTTTCCATCCTTTACAACGATAAGATTTGCGGCGAAATCAATATCCTGAACACGGAGTCTGACACATTCCATCAAGCGGAGACCAGATCCGTAGAGTAAACCTGCGATGAGTTTATATTCACCAGTCAATTTGGATAAGATGCTGCGTGCTTCTTCTTTTGTGAATACGATAGGAATGTATTTCTCACGTTTAGCGCGCTCGATATCACCGATATTTCCTAATTCTTTTTTAAGAACTGATCCATATAAAAATATTAATGCGTTGAACGCCTGGTTTTGTGTGGAGGGAGCGACTTCTTTATCGATAGCAAGATGAGAAAGAAACTGACGAATTTCCGGTTCTGCCATTGTCATTGGATGTCGTTTATGATGAAAGATAATAAATTGATGAGCCCAATAGACATATGCTTCTTCGGTACGTTTACTGAGATGTTTCAGGCGTATGCACTGACGAACTTGATCGAGTAATTTAGGTTGCCGCATAAAATCCCTCCATTGATTTGATGTTGACAACAATAAGATGAAATTGTATATTGGCGAAAGCGTAGCTCCGTTAAGATAGTTAAAATGGGAGTCAATGGGAAGAGCTTAGAGAATGGAGCGCTGAAATCACAAATATTATACCAAAGTATACTTTTAATAAGTAAGAGAGTAGTCGTGGTGTATACAATAGTATACATATCCATGAAAACTACTATTACATGGACTGATCCATGTAATGTATATTACGCAGATTATTCTAAATAACATGACCTGTTTGGACTTATCCGTCTAATCATAGTTATACCGCTTGCTTTAAAAGAATATAATATCAATGGATTATTTAAATGAAGTTAGATGGCTTGTTGATCAGCTTGGATATAAAGGATCGCCTTTCCGAGAAGATTATATATCAAAGGTTCTCCCGATAGGTCGATATGACACCTCAAGATTGTTGAGATTACTGCGAAAAGAGAAACAGATGAGAAATCATCCTATCCTTAAATCCAATCATTCAAAACATTTAAGTGTATCCGATCTTTCTTCTTATACATTTTGTCCCGCCAGTTATTCTATATCTGAAACTTATGATTCATGTAAAACTGACAACATGATTCTTGGAGAAGAATTGCATGATAAAATGTATCTTGAAAACTATCTTCTCAATATTCGCAATAAACGTACAAGAGAAGCACAGGACAAAAACCTAGACTTCGAAAAGACTGATAAGTTCATTCACCGCGGTATCTACGGTGACCTGCTAAACTCAACAATAATATTTCAAGGTCATAGTGCTGAAAAGAAGAAACCCTTCTTTAATGAGAAAAAGACGCTTTCAGGGATACCTGATTATATCTTTGAGCATCCTGATAAGTCAAAATTTGTTGTAGAAGAGAAACACACTTGGCGAGAAGATGATCTAACAAATCCCTTCCCGAATCATAAGATCCAAATACATGGCTATATTCAAGGGATTAAATCATTAGATATTTCATATGGTTATATAATATATTTTCATTGGTTAATGAAAAGAGCCCGAACTTATAATTACGTAAAAACTTCTCACGCTCAAATATTTCAAATTACAAAAACTAATGCTGCGATCTCTGAACTAGCCGATGTTTTTCATAAGGTGCAATCGTTAAAAGAAGGATGTGTGTTGGATTTCAATGATAGCAACATTAACATTGAGAAGTGTGTTCATTGTAGCACAAGAGCTTTGTGCAATCATAAGTCAGGTCTTTTTAATACAGTTATCTATCCATATTACAAAAACAAAAAAAGATCGCCTGGTCCTACCTATCATAATTAGGAATCCTTATGGAAAAGGAAGAAGAGAGCATATTTGACGAATTTCCGATTGTTAAAATCAAAGATCCGCTTAGTGAAGTGACACGGAAAGAGCGTCGATCCTTACTTGGTGTTTCTATCTTGGGATTATTAGTTGTCAAAATTGGAATATTGCCAGAAGAAATCACAGCATTAGGAATTAAATTTACTGTTAATGAACAGAGTGGATTAATCACTCTGTTCGTTTTAATCATCTTATTTTATCTCATAGCTTTTCTCATCTATGCTCTTTCCGATTTTATTGCTTGGCGTCTAGCTTTTTTATCTGCTGTTACGAATTCAATTAAAGAATCACGAAAACAACCTGTCAAAGATAGCATGACCATGGAAGATGGTTTACGATTCTCAATTCTACAGAAGAAATGGGCTACAATTGCTACACCAACATCAGTTGCAAGAGCATTTTTTGAATTTATCGTTCCTATAGTTATTACGTTATATTCAATAATATTATTGTTAACCTTTAAGCTTCAATGAAAAGCAAGCGGTATAACCAGGCGCTCAAGCTGACGGTTGCCAGCTGGGTACATTAAGCATGGCTCGCATAGGTTTTAATCTTAATAATTTCTTTATCAGCATGGACTCATTTCGTTTTCAGAAACTTGAAAGTTATCAGCGCCGCAGCTTAGCGCCGGTCCGTTAGGCCGCACCAATAATATGGCAAATCTTGATACTATATATAATCCTGATGAACGTACCAAAGCTTTTGAGAATCATGCTACAGGTTGGCTAATTTCTCTTGCAGGCCCCGGTACAGGGAAAACATTCTCCTTATTGAAAAGATCGGCGGCATTAAATGCAAAAGGCGTCGATCAAAACAGTATTTGCTATCTTACTTTCATCAAAGAAATTAGTAATGCATTTATTCAAGACTACATTGAGACGTTCGGTAAGGAATCGTACGAGTTACAACCACCTAGGATATCAACACTTCATAGCTTTGCTTGTCGTCTACTTCGTCACCAGGGATATCGAATTAGATATGATGGAGAATTATATTTTGCTAATACTGCCGATAATCATTCTGATGTTTCCACTACTTTGTTATCCGATCTATTTCCATTTGTAAGTAGTGCTGATTGTAAAACCCATGCACAATTGCGTTCAAAATTAGAAACCATTAAAACTGCATGGCGCAACACCCTTGATCCTTCTACTCTTGATGCTCCAATTCCAAATATATTACAAGCTGCAAAAAATTTATTTCGCGCTTTCCGTGTTTTCGATTGGGATCAGACTATACCAGAAGCTCATTCGCTAGCTCAATCTTTGCCTACATTACCTAGTTGGATTAGTGAAATCAAGCATTATTTCATAGATGAATACCAAGATTTTAATAAGGCTGAGCAATCCTTAATCGCATTTCTTGCAAATTATGCAACATCAGTTGTCGTAGTAGGCGATGATGATCAGAGTCTTTATAGCGGACGTGGTGGCTCACCCGATGGTCTTCGCAATCTTTATATGAATACAGTCCTCGATCAAGTCTCTTTAGTTAAATGTTATCGTTGTCGGCTATCAATTTTAAATTCAGCAAATACATTTCAACGATCTATGCATCCAAATCCTCGTTTGATGCTTCCAACGAAAGACAATGGACAAATCTTTGCATTTCGATTTAAGAGTTCGAAAACTGAACTCGAATTCCTGATAACTTATTTGCGTGAATGTATTACACAGATGCCTACAATTTCAGGATCAAAAGACGGTACTGTTTGTCTATTTCCAAATCGGCGTGTCCTCGATTCATATTTCGATAGACTTTCACCTCATATTCCTTGCATTAAAAAGAGAATTGATGTTTTACCGAATCGTTTATGGCTTGAGCGAATTCTGCATTTAATTTGCACTCCAAATCAGCGATTCCTTGAGAGGCTTTTACTAAATGAATTCAATCAAGTTAAACCAAGACATAAGCAATCTATCATCCAAAGAATTGTTGAACGCGACATTTCTGTTGTTTCGGCTGTGCAGTCTCTTAGAGCTGAAGGTGTTTTTTCTGGACCAGTTTTATCGCAATTGCGTGAATTCTGTCAATTGATAGATGATGTTAGTTCGCGAGATGTGGACATAATTGCGCCGTGTATTTCTTCTAAGTTGAGCAAAGATTGTGCTATTATTAAAGTTCATTTGGCGGAATTGATCAGAAAGTTAGATGAGCCGGATAAAGAGGATATCGTTTCTTTGTTTTGTGATCTAATCTTTCCCGAATCTGCAATTCCGACCGAAAATAATCAATCAATTCTATTTCTTACGATGCATGGATCAAAGGGGCTAACCAAGAAAAATGTTGTTCTTCCTGGTTTAGAAGCTGCTTGGTTACCTGGGACTTCTCAGGGAGCTGAACTTGATGAAAAGCGTCGCCTTTTTTATGTTGCAATAACTCGAGCGACAGACCGCATGCTTATTACTTTTCCGCATAACCGCGGTCTAAAGGACAGTCTTAATTTCCCAACACCAGGTCGTGGTGACGTAAGTCCGTTTATTGTTGAAGCAGGATTGCATGCTGTTTACCACAATTGAACTTTATTTATGTTAAATAATATGGGGTGCGGCCTAACCAGGCGCTCAAGCTGACGGTTGCCAGCCGGGTACGTTACGCATGGCGAGCATAGGTTTTGTATATTTTGAAGGCTATCAGGGTGAACTCATTTCGTTTTCAGCATATTGAAAATTATCAACGCCGCAGCTTAGCGCCGGTCCGTTAGGCGGGCACAAAATTACTTATGATAAATAAATTCCTATTTTTCATTCTGATTTTTCAAGGGTGTTCAAATTTAATACATCAGGGAAATCAAATTGATTTGGCCAGACGAGAAATTGATGGCATTAATTTCATGGGAACTCTCGCAGAAATAAAAAGTCAGATAGGGAATAATCAACTTGAAGTATTGCCTCGGGATCAAATATCAGATCAAGGTGATAGAGTTATTGATACACTTTGGATTATTACAATATCAGGCCACCATTTCTCGCGCTCCTCAAGTTCAAAATCTGTCTACATTCAAGATTCCTTTTTTAAAACAGCAGAGGGCGTTGGTGTTGGTTCATCAGTTCAAGAATTTGTCAATTGCTACGGAGTTCCAAAATATGTCGAAGAAGATATAGGGTACTCTCTATATTTTGAATCTCACAATTTAAGGTTGTCTGTTTATATCACTCCCGATTGTCAATGTGAGCATAGTTTTGAGTCTCTTGATAAAAAATGTATTATAGAAAATATGTTTATCCTTGTGCCCGCCTAACCAGGCGCTCAAGCTGACGGTTGCCAGCCGGGTGCGATAAGCATGGCTTGTAGAGGTTTGGATGTTTAATAATAAACTTTTCAGCGTGAACTTGTTTCGCTTTGTGTATATTGAAAATTATCAGCGCCGCAGCTTAGCGCCGATCCGTTAGGCCGCACGTGCGGTGTGTGTTTTTGTGGTTGAGGGAAGTATCGCGGTCATCAAAAAGTTTTGTTTGTAATAAAAGTGGTGTGCAGTATGCCCGTGTCAGAAAAATTAAAGTTGATAAAGTCTTTGCAAAGATTTGTATTTTAATTCAGGTAAGGTTCACCAATTATAATTTCGGCCTAACCAGCGCATCAAGCTGACGGTTGCCAGCTGAGTACGTTAAACATGGCGAGCAACGGCTGGGTGCAAATGCAAATATCCAGCATGAACTCATTTCGTTGGTTGCATCACGAAACTTATCAACGCCGCAGCTTATGCGCAGTCCGTTAGGCTGCACGTGCGGTGCGTAATGAATTTATTTCATTGCTGGTATTTAAAAATAATTTGGAAGTATTGTTCCACCAATCGGCGTGGATAGAACTTTTCGAGTATCGTTTTCAAAAGTGGCAGTGGTTCTTTGAACGTTTTGTGCAAAGATTAAACGCACCGCCCGTGTCAGAAAAATTAGAGTTGATAAAGTTATTGCAAAAATTTGTATTTTGATTCAACTACAATTCATCAATTATAATTTCAGCCTAACCAGGCACTCAAGCTGACGGTTGCCAGTTGGGTGCAATTAACATGGCGAGTAACGGTCGAGTGCAAATGCGAAAACTTTCGTTGTGGAACTTGTTTCGTTGGTTGCATGACGAAACTTTTCAACGCCGCAGCTTAGTGCCGGTCCGTTAGGGCGCAACGCGAAAGAAAACCATATGAAAATATTTGTCATTATTTCAATTATATTATTCTTTTCACCGATGAGTTTATCGCAAACCAACTTCTGGCAGCAGACCAATGGCCCTTATGATTCCGGGTTCATACTTTCATTCGCTAAGGATTCGTCTGGCAGAATCCTAGCTGGTACAGCAAATCAAGGTATCTATAGTTCGTCCAATGGAGGCCAGTCATGGAACTCGATTGGGCTTACCGGAAACGATATCAACTGTTTGGCAGTCACATCAAATGGTTTTCTGTTCGCCGGAGCCTCGAACCTGTATCGCTCGATTGATGGAGGTAACAACTGGAACAAAACACCTTTACAGAGTTTAGGTGTACAATCACTCTGTGTCACAGGAACAGGTCGAATAATTGTTGGAACATACTATAATGGAGTCTATACATCTGACGACACTGGAAATACATGGATAAATCGAACTCAACAACTTGGCTATTGTAAAGCTCTAATATTATACAAACTGAGCAACGGAACTATTTTCGGAAGCATTGCTCCAGCGTGTGACTACTGTACAGCTATTAATCCCAGTATTTATCGCTCAACTGATGATGGTTCGACTTGGCAAAAAGTGAGTGATCTTCCGCCGACTTCATTCGCTGAAGACGGAATAGGGGGTGTGCTTGCCTTTGTATCCCAAATCCCGTCTGTTTATGTCTCCACAAATAACGGTGATCTATGGACTCCGCGATCGAATTATGTTTATGATATGAGAAATGTGTCGTCATCTGTAATATCTAGCACGGGTATCTTGTTTACTGGAACTAATAATGGCGGTTGGGGCGAGGTGTTCAGATCTACCAATCACGGAACAACTTGGGATGTCGTGGCTTCACCACCCTACACAAGTGGAGATGTGAGGGCATTGATCATTCCTGATGAAAACTGCATTCTCGCTGGCAATTATTATGCCGGTATTTTTCGATCAACAGACAATGGTGATACTTGGATAAAGAGTTGTACCGGTATTCACAGTGCCGATATTGAAGCAGTATTCGCAGTTAATGCTAATGTAGTATTTTGCAGTCTATTTTCTTTTACTGAAGAAACTGATATCCATCGGTCAACCGATGGTGGGCAGACGTGGACGAAGATGGAGGTTGGAAATTCTAATACGATCACCCGATGTTTTTACCGGTCGATAAATGGAGATATCTATGCAGGGGGTGAAAAGGTCTTTAAATCAACCGACACAGGCAATTCATGGCAGCTATCTTCAACGGGATTAAACATTTCCTCAATATTTACAATTACGGAGGGATTATCTGGTACCATCTTTGCGGGAGATTACTGGGGGGGCATATTTCGTTCAACTGACAGAGGTAGTTCGTGGGTTGCTGTTAATAATGGTTTAACAAGTCTAACAATTTTTTCGATGATCTCTTCTCCTTCCGGCACCTTACTGGCAGGAAGTTTTAATGGGCAGGTTTTCCGCTCGACCAATAATGGTGATTTTTGGACTCCGATCAGTTTAGGATCAAACTCCGTTGCGTGTTTGTATCGTCTGATGAATGGAACAATCTTGGCAGGTACGTCTGGTATATACAAATCTACTGACGATGGACTAACATGGACCGGATTAGGGGGAACATTGGCTCAGCAAGGAATTGTTTCCATCGTAGAGAATCCTAAAGGTGATCTATATGTCTCAACGAGCTACGACGGAGTGTACAAATCGACAGACCGTGGAATTTCATGGATTCAGATCAATTCAGGCTTGACCGATCTTCGAACACAATGTATGGCTTTATCATTATCAGGTTCTCTGTACATCGGTACTTGGAGACATGGCCTTTTTAAAAGTGTAAGTAACGTAAACGATGTAGAAGAAACATTATTGGAACCGACGAAGTTCTTTCTTGCACAAAATTATCCGAATCCATTCAATCCAAGCACGCTAATAAGGTTTCAAATTCCACATTCCGAATTCGTCACACTGAAAATCTTTGATCTACTAGGTAGAGAGTTGGCAACGCTAGTGAACGAGGATTTGAATCTAGGAAGATATGAGAAAATTCTAAATGGGGGTAAATTAGCAAGTGGTGTGTATATATATCGAATACAAGCAGGAAGTTTTGTACAAACAAGGAAACTTTTGCTTATAAAATAATCTGTTGCGCCCTAACCAGGCTCTCAAGCTGACGGAATAAGCGTGGGTACGTTACGCATTGCGTGCGGTGGGTTTAGGTTTTCATAATTAACTATTCAGTACCTCGTTGGTTGGGTACAAATAATTTAGTTATCAGCGTAAACTTGTTTCGTTGGGTGCATGTTGAGGTTTGGTCATGCCGCAGCTTAGCGCCCATCCGTTAGGCGGTGCGATAGAAATAAGGAATCATAATTATGTTTATCCAGTATGATTCATATAAAAACAATGAATCGCCAGGGCCATTTATTCCAGATGAATATGAACTAATACTTGGAAGAGCTATTATAGCTTTTTCTTCTCTGGATGTTCAGCTACTTGTAGCAATCGCATCTTTACTTACCGTTGACGATTACGAGGCTGAATCAATAGTAGCCGAAATGTCGTTTAAAAATCGAATCAATCTTTTTTCTTCTCTTATGAAACTTAGACTTTCAGATACAGAATTTAATTTTGGAAAACATGACCCAAAAGTCGCGTTGTCTGAACTTATTTCCGTTTGTTTAAAGGCAGAAGAGTTGCGTAACAAATTAATACATTCGCAATGGGACTTAGAACCAACCACACAAAAAGTTCGCAGAAGGAAGACAACATCAAAAGCATCTTCTGGATTAAAGTTTCAGTATGAATATGCAGAACTTTCTGAATTAAACAGAATTGTGAATTACATCCTTTATGCGACTACATGTATTGGTGATGTCTTTAATCATTTCACAGATTTTAAAGTTAGAAATCGCACCGCCTAACCAGGCGCTCAAGCTGACGGAATGAGCGTGCTACAAAATTCATTGCGAGCAACGGGTATTGGTTTCATTAGTAAGTTTATAGTATTAAGTTCTTTTTGTGTAATTAATTCAGTTTTCAGCGTAAACTCGTTTCGTTTGGTGCAATTTGAGGCTTGGTCACGCCGCAGCTTAGCGCCAATCCGTTAGGCAGCCTGAAAATAATTATTGGAGAATCCAATGGAGAAATTCAGTATTGATCTACAACCTGAACCTGCAAAACCTATTAACAGATTCATTCAGAGATCATTATTAGGACTTATAGGTATTTCAAATATTGTACAAGCAATATTGTCCGATAATAGCTTTCGATATATAGGTATACTTATTGGTTTCGGTGCAATTGTCTTTGCAATTGGTTACCGTTGGTTTTATAAACCAAAATTATTTTCGTTTGATGAGACCGGTATCGAGGGACCTATTAGTACACCGAAGAATATTTTGCATAGATGGGAGAACATCGCAAAAATCGAAGTAAGTCTATTCAATTTAAAAATCTATGCGAAATCCGGCGAGCCATCCAATGTTTATCTTGGCAATTTAACATTTCAACATCTCAGAGAAATCAAACTGAAAATAATTGATTTAGCGAAATCAAAAGGAATAGAAGTTCAGGCTGCCTAACCAGCGGCTCAAGCTGACCGTATGAGCGTGGGAGCAATTAACATGGCTAATGGTGGGTTGACGTTTTTATTATTAACTTTTCAGTGCCTCGTTGGTTGAGTGCAGATGAATTTGGTTATCAGCATGAACTTATTTCGTTTGGTGCAATTTGAAAATTGGTCACGCGGCAGCTTAGCCGCAGTCCGTTAGGGCGCACGCAAAATAATTCACAGGAGGAATAATAATGCCTCAGTTACAATTTACCTACGATCAGCTTGAATCGCTTCTTATTCAGCCCGGCGATTTACCAGTTGGATTTGCAGGTGGACAAATCCGTGATGAAGTCCCGGCAATGTTTTCTGAACTGCCAAAACCTGAGGTGAGCATTTACCAGCAACTTGCCTTCAAAGGTGAAATTGCTGGTGGTATTGCGTTATTTATTTGCTCTGACAATGATACGGCTAAGAAATCTTTTTCAATCATTGTATCTGGTTTCGGCCAGAGTGAAGAAGACGATTTGTACAAACGATCTGTAGAATCGGTTAAAACAATCGGTGAACAATGTGCTCAAGTTATTTCTCACGCATTAACACCTGAACTTCTTGGAGTTCCATTGAACGATAATGGAGACCTTGCATTCGTTCGTAAGTCAATAGTCGTTCATATTCGTATGGTTGGCACTTCTGATTCCATCGACCTGCAAACATATGCAAAACGATTGGATCAAAGGATTTGCAAATAAAGTCAAGGTATTTAAGTTTCATTGTGCCTTCTTTGCAATATGGTTTTCTATTTCATTTATGTGCGCCCTAACCAGGCGCTCAAGCTGACGGTTGCCAGCCGGGTACGTTACGCATGGCGTGTATAGGTTTTAGTCTTAATAATTTCTTTTTCAGCATGAACTCACTTCTCTGGGTGCATGTTGAAACTTTTCAGCGCCGCAGCTTAGCGCCAGTCCGTTAGGGCGCAAGCAAACAAAGTTTTGTGCCTCTTAATTGAAAGGGTAAAAATATGCAACCCTGTATTTCAATCATCCTAAATGTTGTCGGATTGTTTTTGAATATTGTCGGTTCATTGATTCTCTGGAAATTTGTTCCGTCATACTTAGAGTTTGATAGGAATTGAGATATTATGCCCATAGAAAAGGTAAAGTATGATAAAAGTAACTCATGGTACAATTCTGGCATGTGTTTGCTTCTCGTCGGTTTCGCTTGTCAATGCATTGTCCTTATTGTAAAATGAACCGGACAGTTTTTTCAATTTCGGCTCATCTATTTGATGATATTTTATCTCTACATGGCGTTTTATGTTTTCGGGTAATTGGTTGAATTTGGATGTGCGAGGATAAGCCCAGATTGGACTATTTATTATCCATTTAAGTAACCCAACCAATTCTTTAATTGTAATATCATCTTTCATTGCAACATGATAATCTATTCGTCTCATAATATTTTTCTCTTTTCTGGCACAAAACTTTTAATTCAAGAGTCGTTGGTGCTTGCGCCCTAACCAGGCGCTCAAGCTGACGGTTGCCAGCTGGGTACGTTAATCATGGCGTGCATAGGTTTCGTTCTTAATAATTTCTTTTTCAGCATGAACTCACTTCGCTGGGTGCATGTTGAAACTTTTCAGCGCCGCAGCTTAGCGCCAGTCCGTTAGGCGGCGCAAATAATACAAGGATCGTATTCACACGATTGGACGAAATCAGATGGCTTCGCAAACTGAAATTCCAGTTCAAGTAAAAGGTAAGTTACAGTGTGATGTCTGTAATCGAGAAATGGTTTTCACAAGTTACATTTGCGATGATTGTAACCGCCAGTTGAATGAGAAATCAAAAAGAAACTTTAGTCTCCAAAAAGAGATACGTACTCGTGTAGATGGTTACGCATATCCAGTATTCATTTTTGGATTTGGCATATTCTGTTATCTCACGGCAGAAGTTCACGGTTGGCCTATATCAATATTTATTTTCCTGCTTGAGGTTGCGATTCTTGAACTCACGTATCATTTATTGCACAAATAGTGCTTAACCATTTGTTTGTAATTGTGTAGATCGTAATATTTGTCAAAAACAATACACTATGCGCCGCCTAACCAGCGGCTCAAGCTGACCGGATGAGCGTGGGAACAATTTACATGGCTAATGGTGGATTTAAGTTTTCATAAGTAGCTTTTTAGTACCTCATTGGTTGAGTAAATTTAATTTTGTTATCAGCATGAACTCATTTCGTTTTGTGTAACATTAAAATTGGTCACGCGGTCAGCTTAGCCGCAGTCCGTTAGGCAACCGCTAAAAACATGGATAAATCAACTGAAATAGTTGCTCAACCTTTTTTTAAATTATTACTTGATATATTTCATCCAATCACTAAGGCAGGTGCATCAGGTATTCCGGAGGATGAAGAAAAATATAAGGAATGGCGCAGAACAAATCGCTCTCGATTAAACCAAGGTGAACTGTATGTTACTGACGTTTTTAATAATGCATCAAACCTAATAAAGGTTTTCGATAGAATTCGTTATTCACAATATCTAATTAATCGTTCACCCAAAGGTTTTTTAACAAAAGATAATTCTAATGGGCGCAGAGACTGGACAGATTATCATTTCTTTGTTTACACAACCTCGATGGCAAGTATTCTTGATTGCATGCTCATGCTTTCAGCTGAAGTATACGAACTTGGTTTGTCGCCACGGTTTTGTACATTCGAGATAATTACGCAACATAAATGGATAGCAGGTTCGGACTTGGTCAAGTCACTCCGACAATTGAGGAAAACATTAGATCCACATATTTCTCGGCGTCATCGCTTTCTCCATAGAGGAGAAGAATCAGGTTTTGTAGACCTAGTTGATGAAGAACGTTATATAGAACTTAATTCTTATACTTTCCTTCAGGAACATGACCATCCTGTTATCCATCCTAGAATATTATCTTTGCTGTGGAAGGGTCAACTCACAAAAATAAAACCTTTGCTCCTTACATTTGAAACATCAGCAAGAAAAAATGTGGTTTCTATTTTTGGAGAATTATTCCCAATTTTTAAGTATAAACTTAGTAAATACAAATTATTAAATACTGAAAAATAGCGGTTGCCTAACCAGGCGCTCAAGCCGACGGAATGAGCGTCGCCCGCCGGCTTTACTAAAAAGCAATTGTCGGCGGGCTTGTACGTTAAGCATGGCTCGTAACGGTTTAGTACATATTGAAGGCTATCAGTGTGAACTCATTTCGTTTTCAGCAACTTGAAACTTATCAACGCCGCAGCTTAGCGCCAGTCCGTTAGGTGGCGTTTGAAAGAGCATCGATATAAGAAATTAATCAAAGGAGGCTAACTATGTCGTTTTGGAAAGAATTTGCACAGCTAGACAGAAAATTTGCCTGGTCATTTGTAGGTTCAATTGTTGGCGTGGTTTCTATTATTGTCGCGGTATACATCGCATTGGTCTATGAGAAAAAGCCCGCCATTCAATTTGACATAGTCAGTGAAGCAAATGTTCTTGAGGTCAGAGAACAACTCGGGAAACTTTCGATTTTATTTGACGGGGATAATATTAGTCAAAAGGGACTTAATCTTCGCATCTTTACTATAAAGGTTTCAAACGTCGGCCAAGTAGATATAACACAACCGATGTTTGATCAAACAAAACCATGGGGATTCCGAATAACCGATGGACGTATTATTGAGGCAAATCCACTCGAATCAAATTCTGACTACCTCCGTACTGATTTAAAGCCAACCATTCACGCACCTGACTCAGTATTTTTTGAAAAAGTTATTCTCGAAAGAGATAAGTTTATTTCTCTCAAGCTCCTAATTATTCACGATGCTTCAAAATCTCCGTCTCTTCTACCTATGGGTAAGATTGCTGGTATGGATAACATCCAAATCACAAAATCCTTCCAAGAAAAGACTGAGTCTAATTTCTGGACTGATTCATTTAGGGGTGGTCTATTAATGCAACTTGTCCGCATTCTCGCTTATCCAATAGCTTTAATAATTCTCATTTTGTTTGTCGCGTTTGGTATTGTTTTACCATTTTCGGATGCTGCCGACAGGCGAAAAAAACGAAAGAGGGTTTCTTTGGTCGAAAAATATAAGGATATTTATAAGTCTTCTATTGTCGATACGGACTCCATCTTTCTTGATTCTTTTCTTGTTGATGGTATAGAACCCATCCGTTCTTTGATAAAAATGATTTCTAATAAGTCTCAACTTCGATCTGCCCTTGATCAACCAGATAGATCTAATTTAAGAAATATGATTGTTCATTCACCTAGCGCTGTTTCAGTTAGTAACGAAGACGCATATCGTCGTGTGTATGTTCAAGAGGAACGCGTTGAACTAGTAAAGAAATTTTCTAAGTCTGGGCTTATCCGTCGGGAAGGAACCTCTGTTGAAGTCGACAAACAGCTTGGCGAACATTTGCGTCAATTTTCTAGATTTTTAAAATCTGCCGACTATGATGAATAACCATGCAAACGCCACCTAACCATCGGCTCAAGCTGACCGGATGAGCGTGGGTACGTTAAGCATGGCGAGCAGAGGTTCTGGTTCTTAATAATAAAGTATTCAGCATGAACTTGTTTCGTTTTGTGTATTTTGAAAGTTGGTCACGCGGCAGCTTAGCCGCAGTCCGTTATGCCGCGCGCACGGTGCGCATAAAATTGTTTTTCAGGGCAAGTTCCAAAATACTTTGAGGGTTCACTTCCGCTCATCGAGGTGGATATAAAAAGTAGAGTTACGTTTTCAAAAATGGCATCGTTCTTGGAAAGTGGGGTGCAGTTATTAAAAAGCGCACCGCACGCGCAACAATCTATTGCGTTGAGTGCATATTGAGAATATCGGTCTCTGTGTTTCGACCACTGGAAGTACATTGAAAGTTGTTTGGCATAACCAGCAACTCAAGCTGACGAGATGAGCGTCGCCCGCCGGCATTTCTAAAAAGCAATTGTCGGCGGGCTAGTACGTTAAGCATGGCTGGTGGTGGGTTATCATTTTTATTATTCAGTTCTTAGTACCTATAACTTTGATACGTATTAATTTGGTTTATAGCATGAACTTGTTTCGGTGGGTGCAAATAGAAAATTGGTCACGCTGCAGCTTAGTTGCAGTCCGTTAGGCGGGCTAGATTTATCATATATGGAAACATTTGAAAATATAAATGCTTCGATCGAACAATTTCTTGACGTTGTTCATTCTATTTACGGTGTTTATCTCGATTCGATCAGAGGATTTTATACTGTTAGGAAAGAATTTATCGAGGGTCAACAAAAATCTCTATCGCTCTTTAAAGATTCTCCCGAATTAATGACAATTGAGCACCTTGATTCTATTGATTTCATGTACGGAAAAGGCAATCCTAATCTCCCCGGTTCGGTGATTTTGCATCGATGCACTCAAGGTGAATACAAGCAGCGTAATGATAAAGGAGGGAACAATTATAAGTTTATTGGCAATATGTGTATTGTTAGCATATATCAATACTGGGAGGACTACTACAGATCTGAAATTGCGAATTCTCTTGGATTAAAAAAAGAAGCATTACTTGTCACTGTAATGGGTGACCTAAGAATTTTGCGTCGTTCAATTGTTCATCACAATGGTATTGCATTACAAGATATTGACAAATGCGAGGTACTTAAGTGGTTTAAATACAATAACAATATATTCATTGATGAGTTGAAGATGGAAGAGATCGTTTTTCATATCCAAAGTCAGTTGATCGCTCTCGGAGAGCAATATAAATCAACGCCCGCCTAACCAGGCGCTCAAGCCGACGGTTGCCAGCCGGGTACGTTAAGCATGGCGAATGGTGGGTTTAAGTTTTTATAATTAACTTTTCAGTACCTCGTTGGTTGGGAACATTTAATTTGGTTATCAGCATGAACTCGTTTCGTTTTCAACAATTTGAAAATTATCAGCGCCGCAGCTTAGCGCCGGTCCGTTAGGCGGTGCTGGTGGAAAGGAGAGTAATAAAGTGCAATCATTAAAACTTGTTCTCGCAATTGCTTGCTTCACGATTAGCATTTCATATTCCCAAGTATTGCAAACGTCAAAGGGTCAAGTTGAATTCATCGGATTAAGTTCTTGGTCTCCTCAGAAGCTACTCGACACTCTCTCAGCACTTGAACCCGATAAGCCATTCGGAGCATGTGCAGCTGATCTTCGATTCAAGCTAGGTTTTCCTGACGCTAGTGTTTGTGTATTCTTTGATGGTGGCAAACCTTATACTATCATCACTGTTGTTGAACCCAGTTATTCATCTCTTGTTAAATACAAAGAACCTTTTCGAGATACTTTAGCACTCATTCAAAAGTGGTCAAAGGCATTTGAGTTATTCAATTCTCACCAAAACGATTTCTTCATGGCTTTGCAATTCTATCCCTCACGATCGGTAGACACGATTTATTCTTTGGTTAGTAATTTTGCCGATTCTGCTATCGTTCGAGAAGTTTGGAATACTATTGAACAATATAATAGCATTGCTGACCAGCAAATTGCCTTTCGAGCATTGCGATCCGATGGGAATCATAAAAACCGTCTTCTTGCATCTGCTGTTCTTGCAAATTTTTTTGATGTAGATTCAACTTGGTGGGAACTCTCTGATGCCCTTCGTGATCCTGATGGTCGAGTCTCAGGAATCGCAAATAGTATCTTACTAGGACAAGCCAAAACATCACCGCGTACAGTTGATTGGTATCCAGTGATTTCTTCACTTCGTTCGTTGCTAGATGGAACGAATCTCTTCGCATTCACTGGAACTTTAGAAATCCTTACGAATACCCGAGTGTCGCCTAAACTTGCTATACCGCTATTACGAGGTGGCGGTAATCTCTTGTTGGCTTATCTAAAAGCAAATCGTGCGAATGAGCGACAGGTTGCCCATCGTTTGCTTGTACAACTTGCTAATAAAGATTATGGATTCAGCGTCGAAAGTTGGAAATCTTGGATCGTTGCTCTGTGATTCATCGACCAGCACCGCCTAACCAGCGGCTCAAGCTGACCGAATGAGCGTGGGAGCAATTTACATTGCGAATGGTGGGTTGACGTTTATTTAATTAACTTTTCAGTACCTCGTTGGGTGAGTAAATTAAATTTGGTTATTAGCGTAAACTCGTTTCGTTTTGTGGTTAATTTAAATTGGCCTGCCTGCCGTAGTGCCTACGGCACGCAGGCAGGTCACGCGGCAGCTTAGCCGCGTTCCGTTAGGCCGCACGTGCGGTGTGTGTTTTTTGTGGTTGAGGGAAGTATCGCGGTCATCAAAAAGTTGCCCGTGTCAGAAAAATTAAAGTTGATAAAGTCTTTGCAAAGATTTGTATTTTAATTCAGGTAAGGTTCACCAATTATAATTTCGGCCTAACCAGCGCATCAAGCTGACGGTTGCCAGCTGAGTACGTTAAACATGGCGAGTAACGGTCGGGTGCAACAACAAAAAAAAATACAGCATGAACTCATTTCGTTGGTTGCATCACGAAACTTATCAACGCCGCAGCTTATGCGCAGTCCGTTAGGCCGCTTACTGAAAGGATAAATTATGAAGTATATCGCTTTTGTTCTTGTAACACTTATTAATAGCATTTCTTTATGTACTGGTGAGGAAAAACAGAAAGACACTTCATCATTGAATATTATTACTAAAGTTCCATTCAATGGGCAGTATTACTTTATACAAATAACTCCCATTGAAAAGGGAAATCGAGATCATATGCCAATGGTCGGCGGCAAATCGATACCAAACCAGAAAACATTATTTTGGAATGATTCATTGCAGCATATATTACCAGATTCCATTTTACATATGCTTAAAGACATTCCCAAATTGAAATTAAAGTAAGCGGCCTAACCAGGCGCTCAAGCTGACGGTTGCCAGCTGGGTACGTTACGCATGGCGAGTATAGATTTTAGTCTTAATAATTTCTCTTTCAGTATGAACTCACTTCCTTGGGTGCATGTTGATACTTATCAACGCCGCAGCTTAGCGCCTGTCCGTTAGGCGGCTACATTAATTTTGTGGATGTGAATAAAATGAAAACAGCTTTTGCTATCCTCCTGTATACAACAGTGTCTTTTGGGCAAATCGTAACTTTATCAAAAGACACGCTCAATTTTCCATCGAAATATCCGTTTTATCCAAAGTTTATTGATACTATACATGTGTACAATTCCGGCACTCGCACACTATCGATAGACTCAGTACAAATATTCAGTTCTTCTTATCGAAATTATCTTTTCTCTGTAAGCTCTCATGACAGCGTCAAGAAGATTGGGAATCTTAGGTATCAGTTTAGAATAAATTCCCGGACTACTATACTTCCATCTGATTCCGCGTTGTTTATTTTTCAGTATATGCCTCCGGTCACGAAACTTTCCGTTAACAATGCAGCTCAATCGGATTCACTCGTATTTTACAATAATTCGTTGAACAGACCATTGATGACTATCATGCTTATTAATGAGATTCCATCAAATGTCGATAATCCAATATCGCTACCTTCAAATTATATTCTCTATCAAAATTATCCCAATCCATTTAATCCATCCACTCAAATTTCATTTTATTTACCAGCGCGAACTCATGTTTCCATGATCGTTTGCGACGTGCATGGACGAGTTATCAACAAATTGATCGACAAAGAATTACCAATGGGACCTCATTCCCTCATCTGGAATGCACATGGTTGTTGTAGTGGAATTTATTTTTATATCCTTAAGACTCAGAGTATATCTCTTTCTAAGGCTATGTTATTCATAAAGTAACTGTAGCCGCCTAACCCGGCGCTCAAGCTGACTGTTGCCAGCTGAGTACGTTAAGCATGGCGCGCATAGGTTTTAGTCTTATTAATTTCTTTTTCAGCATGAACTCATTTCGTATTCAGCAACTTAAAATTTATCAGCGCCGCAGCTTAGCGCCGGTCCGTTAGGCGGCTAATAAACATTTTAATCTATCACCACAAGAGGTTATCATGAAACTAAAAATCATTATTTCTCAATTATTCTTTGCGCTTGCAGTTATAATTGCTTCGGGATGTTCGCGCAGTAGTGATGATTTTCTCCAGGCTGGCCGGACTGATGTGATAAACCATAAATACGATCAAGCCGTTAGCAATTTCAATCATGCGATTGAGCTTGATTCTACCAATGCTCAGGCACACCTTGAAAGAGCCCTTATAGCTAACAAAACATCCAATCCAGTGCCCCTAGAGGCAGATTTATCAAAGTACATAGAATTGACTGCGAAGTCTCTGGCGATTGCATACATAGGCAGAGCGTTGGACCGAATGTTGCACCGAGCTGATCCTAACGCATCATTGGCAGATCTTAACAATGCCATTACAATTGATCCATCAAACATTCAAGGTTACCATTTCAAGAGAGAACTGTTAAGTCAAAAAGGTGACACAGTTCAATTGAAGAAGTATCTTAACAGCCTAGATGACTCGACACGGTTAAGGCTCTTTCAGAAAGATAAATTATTTTAGAATGGAGATAGCCGCCTAACCAGCGCATCAAGCTGACACGATGAGCGTGGTACGTTAAGCATGGCGAGCATAGGTCTTGTTCTTAATAGTAACCATTTAGCATGAACTCGTTTCGTTTTGTGAATATTGAAAGTTATCAGCGGTGCAGCTTATGCGCCATCCGTTAGGGCGCACAAACAATAGCAAAGGTGGGAAGTATGAAAATTGTAAAAGAAGCGATCGTAATGGTTTTCATCATTGTTTCTTTTGCTTGTAAAGATAACGCTACCAACCCCAGTATTAATCAACCGACAAGAGCCTTATCATTGAGAGCAAATGCTACCTCGGGTACATCGCCGTGCAATATCATTTTAACTGGTACATTTAATGCATATACAGACACAACAACAATGCATACTCCGGACATGTTCGTTATTGGCGGTCCGGGATTAACTGTGATTCCTTATTGGTTATCGGGTTATCCACCTATTCCAGCAAAGAGAACTTATATAGATACCTTATATTTCCCTTATGCGGGTTCATTTTCTGTCCATATGCTATTACAAACGATGACACAAGATATTTATTCAGATACAATTACATTTACAATAAATTAATTTGTGCGCCCTAACCAGGCGCTCAAGCTGACGGTTGCCAGCTGGGTACGTTAAACATGGCGAGTAACGGTTTCGTTCTTAATAATAAAATTATCAGCGTGAACTCACTTCGCTGGCTGCATGTTGAAAGTTATCAGCGCCGCAGCTTAGCGCCGGTCCGTTAGGCCGCAATAAAAACATGATAAGAAAAATAATTATCGTTCTCGCAATATTTGTTGCCATTTCAACATCTGGTGGCTTTGCACAATCGTCTAATGCAGATTCTATCCTTCGCCCACAAGGACAGTTTAATGCCATTGGCGGCTTGCGAACAGACGCTTTTCATGGCGGTATTATGTATTCATTAACCAAATTTGTTTCAGTTGAACTAAACTTAGAAATTTTAGGATATTTCATGTATCCAAGTGTTGGTGGATCTTTAAGTTTTTATCTTTTTCCCAATTCCACAATAACTCCAATTGCCCGCATCCAGTATTTATTTGATTATTCCTTAGATTTGTTTTTTGTTTCTCGAGAACTAGCCGAAGAAATTAATTTAAATATTGGATTTGATGCCGTTCTTAGTTCTAAGTTCCGATTATTTTTCTGTGGCGGCTATTGTACTAAAACAATATTTAAAGATTCTGATAGGCCTTATCTGAAGATATTTATTGATGTTGGATGTTTGTATACGTTAAATTGATATTGCGGCCTAACCAGGCGCTCAAGCTGACGGTTGCCAGCCGGGTACGTTAAACATGGCGAGCATAGGTTTTATTCTTAACAATTTCTTTTTCAGCATGAACTCACTTCCTTAGGTGCATGTTGAAAGTTCTCAGCGCCGCAGCTTAGCGCCGGTCCGTTAGGCAGCCACTCAAAAGAAAGGGATACAATTCTATGGAACATGTAATTCCTATTTTAACATTCATAAAAGATATTTCTTGGCCATTGGTTATCTTTATTATCTTCTTATATCTAAAAAAAGATATAAGTGTATTTTTGGCCACGGTGAGAGAAAAGCTTACCTCTGCCACAATTGGCAATGTACAATTTGACTTATCCAATAAATCTAAGCCAGCCAATCTAAGCATTCCCGATAGCACAATTCCCGATAAGCCAGCTAACTGGCAAAATGTTGCCAATATCTTTTGGGTCGGGCATGATCTTATGTGGACGATAGACGTAATATTTCGCAATGGCAATAAAGAATTTATTGCTCGTGGACTTAAACAATCACTTCATCACTTGAGTTGTATTTTTTCATCGGATCATCCAACAATTGTTAAGATGAAACAAATAGTAAGCAAACTAAATACTACACTTGAATCTGATTTTGATGTTAATAAACGGATGCAATTTGCCAGTGATGTTGGCTCTATTCTCTCAGAATTCGGATCAATTGTTGGAAAACATCAACCGAATTTTCAACCGGAACCTGAACAATAATGTGGCTGCCTAACCAGGCGCTCAAGCTGACGGTTGCCAGCTGGGTACGTTACGCTTGGCGCGCATAGGTTTTTAGTCTTAATAATTTAATTATCAGCATGAACTCAGTTCGTTCTGTGAATTACGAAAGTTATCAGCGCCGCAGCTTAGCGCCGGTCCGTTAGGCAGCACAAGGATAAAACATGTTAGACACAACATCCAAAATCGTCGCCAGATTAGAAGACGACTTCTCGCATTCAATTACATTAAGTTTGAAATCCTTGTTTCAAAACAAGCATCTATATCAAAGTGAAAATGTCATCGCTGAATTCCCAATGGATTTGGAATTGCTATTGGCTCCTAAAGAGGCGAAGGCAAGAGCCGATGAGTATTTTATTTCAAGAACTCGATTAAATTGGTCTACAGGCTCAACTGGCTCTCAACAAGTCGGTAATACAACTAATATGAGAATACCTTTTGTTACGCCTGACGTTAAGTTGTTTTGTCATAAGTGTAATAGAGTTGAGGCATTTAATCCTCGTTCATCTGACGAATTATTTGCAGGATATTCGTCAACTGATAAAATTTATTCTTTTTCAAATGGAATCACTGTTCAAGTATTTGCCTTCACCTTTCTTTGTCAATCGTGCAAATCAGTTCCAGAAGCTTTTTTAGTCAGACGGGAAGGTCTTAAATTGATTTTGTGCGGTCGTGCCCCTATTGAACATATTACAGTCCCAACCGAAATTCCAAAATCAATTAAGCGATTCTTTTCTTCTGCCATAGTTGCTCATCAATCAGGTCAAACATTAGCGGGTATATTTCTATTGCGAACACTTATAGAACAGTGGGCAGTTTCACAAACTCATGATTCAAAGTCAGCTGATGAGGCTTTAGAAATGTATATTCAATCTCTCCCGATTGATTTCAAAGATAGGTTTAAATCGTTTAGAACAATCTATGGTGAATTGAGTATCGATATCCATAACGCAACTGGTTCCCCCGAGCTTTTCTCATCAACCATTGGAAGCATAATTGAACATTTCGAAGCACGTAAATTATTTAAAATATAATCTTGTGCTGCCTAACCAGGCGCTCAAGCTGACGGAATGAGCGTGGTACAATTTACATGGCGAGCAAAGTATTCGTTCTTAATAATTCTGTTGGTAGCATGAACTCGTTTCGTTTTCAGCAAATTGAAACTTATCAGCGCCGCAGCTTAGCGCCAGTCCGTTAGCCAGCAATGGAACATTTTAGAATAACAAATGTATACTAAAATATCTAAAATATACGAAACGCCAACCGAGATCAAGATTGATAAGGTAAAAATCCCTACTCCATTTTGGTACAT